>NZ_JBSGDP010000030.1:0-74212 GCF_053602435.1 Nocardia sp. NPDC004415 | reverse complement strand
GCCACCTGATGGGCGCCCAGGAGCAGCCGACCGAGCTGTACAAGGTCGGCCTGGGTTCGGTCCGCTTCCTGATGGCGGTCGGCGACCTGTTCATCGGCTGGCAGCTGCTGCAGCAGGCCGAGATCGCCCTCGCGGCGCTGGACAACGGCGCCACCGGCTCCGACGTCGCCTTCTACACCGGCAAGGTCGCCACCGCGCAGTTCTTCGCCCGCAACGTCCTGCCGGAGCTGACCGCCACCCGCGCGGTCCTGGCCAACCTGGACAACGACATCATGGAGCTGGACGAAGCCGCCTTCTGAGGTTGACGGCCCACCCCTTGCCCTGACACGAACGGCCCGGAGCTTCGAGCTCCGGGCCGTTTGTCGTCTCCCGGTGATCTTCCCGGCGTACCCTGGGTTCTACCGTCGGTCGGGGTGAGGCTCGGGGGTTGCAGGATGGGTGACAGTACCGCGCTCAGTGTGTATTTGCGGGAGCGCCGGATGGCCGCTGGCCTGGCGCGCTCGGAGCTGGCGATGCGGGCGCAGATGGCGCCGCTGCTGATCAGCCAGATCGAATCCGGCACGCTGGTGCCCAATACCGCCATGCTGCAACGACTTTTCGACAGCCTCGAGGTGCCGCTGTGGTATCGCAAGCACATCCTCGTACTCGGTTTGCCCACAGTCGATTCCGGCCCCGTGCCCGCCACGCCCACCGCCGAGGACCTGACCGACCTGGCCAGCCTCAACCACCCGGCTTGCTATCTGCGCTTCCCCACCCTCGACATGCTCGCCGCCAACAGCGAGTACCAGCGCCTGTTCCCCGGCCTCGGCGCGGGCGTGAACCTGCTCGAGTGGATGTTCCTCAACCCCGCCGCGAAGAAGGCCTACCTCGACTGGACCACCGAGGCCCAGCTGATGGTGCACGCCTTCCGCATGCTCGCCCCGCTGGCCTCGAGCCAGCGCGTCACCGCGATCACCGACGCGTGCAGCGTCTCCCCCGACTGGGACCCGGTGTGGGCCGCGGAAATCAGCGCCCAGGACGTCTCCCGCCGCCACCTGCGCGTCCGCGAACGCAGCACCGGCCTGGAACGCCGCCTCCTGCTGCGCATCTACGACCCAGCCTTCCCCACCCGCCCATGGTGGCAATACCGGCTTATCCCGACCCGCTGACCAACAGCCACAGCACGCTGTTCATGGCCGACAGCATCGTCATCAGAACCCATGTCGGCCACTGCAATCCATCCACGCCAAACCCCTTGCCACTCACCGTCAACAGCCCTGACCGGGCCATATCCTACGGTGCGGCACCACCCCGGCACGACGCGGCGCCCGCCGACGAATCGACGGGCGCCGGACGGCACGGGCTCGGTCGCGGGAGCCCGGGCCGCGTCTGGTGCCGCTATTCGGCGTCGCCGGAACCGCTGGTCAGCTGCGCGAGCAGCGCGGCCAGGTCCAGCCCTTCGAGCGAACCGGTGGCGGGTTCCTCGGCGACCGGATCGGCTTCCTCGGCGGAACCGCTGGTCAGCTGCGCGAGCAGGGCCGCGAGGTCCAGCCCTTCCAGCGAACCGGTGGCGGGCTCCTCGGCCACGGTGCCCGGCTCCTCGGCGGTCCCGCTGCCCAGCCCGGCCAGGATCGACTCCGCCGACCCGGTACTCGGCTCCTCCGCCGCGGCCACCCCGGCACCCAGCACCGAGATGCTCGCGGCCGCCGCCATCGCCACACCGAAGACACGCATCTTCCTCATTGTGAACCTCACATCTTTCAGATTTTCCGCGGATTGCGCTCCCGCGGCACCCCTGATGTCTAACAGCTGGTCAATGCCTTTCGGCAGCCCGAGAAAGGGGGGCAAGACAGCCCGCGATCAACCGATCCGGAAGCGATTGCGGTATTCGGCCGGGGTGGTGTCGAGGGTGCGCCGGAACGCGCGGGCCAGCGTATCGACAGTATTGAACCCGCACGCCATGGCGATTCGCGGCAGGGTGTCGTCGCTGGTCTCGAGCCGATGCCGCGCCACCTCCACCCGCGCGGATTCGACATAGGCCGCCGGTGTCATCCCCAGCTCGGTACGGAACACCCGCGTGAGCTGCCGCTCACTCACATGCGCCTGCTCAGCCAGCTCGGTGACCGTCAGCGGCTTGGCGATATTGCGCGCGATGTAGTGCCGCAGTTCCTCGATGCGCCGGGTAGTCGACACCGGCTCCAGCGACACGCTGAATTGGCTTTGGCCACTTGGCCTTTTGAGATACATCACCAATTGCCGGGCCACCCGCAACGCGAGCTCGTCCCCGAAGTCGTCGGCGACCAGTGCCAGCGTCAAATCCAAGCAGGCGGTGAGACCCGCTCCGGTCCAGACGTTTTCGTCCCGGATATAGATCGGATCGGCGTCCACCAGCACCGCCGGATGCTCCTCGGCCAATTGCCGGGCAGTCGACCAATGTGTCGTCGCCCGCTTGCCGTCGAGCAGCCCCGCCGCCGCGAGAATATGCGCCCCCACGCACACCGACGCCACCCGCCGAGCATCCTTCGCCAGCTCCCGCACCGCGCCGACCACCCCCGGATCGACCACCGCCCGCACCCGCCGCTCGCCGTCGGTCTCGACAGCCCCCGGCACCACCACCGTGTCGACCCGCCGCCCGGCCAGCTCCGCGAACGTCGTATCCGGCAGCACCCGCACCCCCGCCGAGGTGGTCACCGGCGCCATCGATTCCGCGGCCAGCACCACCTGATACCCCGTCGGCTCGTCCATCTCCCGCCGCAACAGCGAGAACACCTCCGGCGGCCCGGTCACATCGAGCAGATCGACCCGATCGAACAGCACGATCACCACGAGCCGATCCACCACCACCTCCATGTCCGAATCTGCAGGTTACATGACATTGCCGCCATCCCGGCCGGTCAATTCCGTCGATCCCATGACCTCCCCCACGCTGCGCGCCCTCAACGGCCTCGACGAAACCCCCGCCACCCTCGCCGACTCCACCGTCATCCTGATCGACTACCAGAACACCTACACCCAGGGCGTCATGGAACTCACCGGCTGGCAACCCGCCCTCGACACCGCCGCCGACCTCCTCACCAAGGCCCGCGCCGCCAGCGCCACCGTCATCCACGTGATCCACGACGGCGGCAAGAACACCCCCTACGACATCACCGCCGACATCGGCCACATCCACCCCGCCGTCACCCCCACCCCCGACGAGAGCGTCGTCGTCAAATCCTTCCCCAACGCCTTCGTCGACACCGACCTCGGCGACCTCGTCGACGCCGCGGGCAACGACACCGTCATCATCGCGGGCTTCATGACCCACATGTGCGTCACCTTCACCACCGAGGGCGCCTTCCTCCGCGGCAACAAACCCACCGTCATCGCCGAAGCCTGCGCCACCCGCCCTTTGGCCACGGTCTCCGCCGCCCAACTCCACGCGAGCGCCCTCGCCACCCTCACCGACCTCTACGCCGTCGTCGTCCCGACCGCCGCCGACCTATCCTGAATCAGAAATCTCGAACGTCCGCACCCAGCACGGCGCCTCGACGAAACCGCACAGCAGTTCCAGGCCTCGCGAGCGCTCATAACGCGAGCGCTAGAGCGTCAGAAGGTCCCACCGTCGGGAAGTCTCTAGCGCTCCGCGCGAGCTTGTGCACAGGTCAGGCAGCGCGCCTGCTTTCCGCTGCGTGGATCGAGCAGGAAGTCGTGATCGAACAACTTACGGTGCCCCCTGTTGCGTTCACAAGCCCGGCAGTTGCGCCACCCCTTCTTCAGCCTCGTGTTCTCCGGCGTGAATTCATGACCGTATGGACAGAACCGAGATCCCGCATGTTTCGCCATAAAGCACACGCGACAACGGCGCACCGTCGTCGGGTTGCTCGTGTCAATCACATACTCGTGCCCATGCTTCGGAAGATGATCGGCATTGAGACGGCACAGCACGCAATTGCGCCAACCCTTTGCGGTGTATTCCGTTGTCGCCTTCGTAAACTTGTGACCGCTGACGCAATGCGTCGGAGGCGGATTCAGTTTGCGACAGATGAGGCAGCGCCGCTTCTTGGCCGGTCCGTTCGGGTCAGGAACGAATGAGTGCCCGTAGTCCGGTATATGCATTCTATCCCAGGTACATTGCTGGCAATACCGTTTTCCGTCGCTGCCGATTCGCTTGTTCTCCGGTGTGTACTCATGCCCCTGAGGGCAGAATTGCGGTGTCGCTTCCTTGCGTTCCCGACAAATGAGGCACCGTCGTCGCACCTCGCTTGCGTTCTCAGGGTCAGCAACAAATTCATGCCCGTGCTTTTCGACGTGGTACCGGTCCGTGTTGCACTGGCGGCACCGCCGATGGCCGTCTGGGCTGTAGTACGTGTTCTCGTCGTCGTAGGTGTGTCCTCGCGGGCAAGCGAGGATCACCATTGCGGCGCGTCTCAGGTTTTCACCAATTGTCACAGCCTCGAGATGCCGGGGATTGCAGCACAACGGAACACCGCACAAGTGATCAATCGTGAGATTGCGCGCTGAACCCTCACCGTTCGCGAGCTCGTACGCGAGGCGGTGAACCAGGATAGCGCGCCCCTTACGCTTCTGGCCCGGCACACGCACATATATCCGCCCGTACCCCATCTCATTCTTGGAGCCGGTCCACACTTGGCAGTCACCCGTGAGCCCATACAGCGTCTTACCGCGGTCCGAAACTGGATGACGAATAAGCCCCTGCCTCAACTTGACTGCCGGAGAAACCGCAGCCCCGGTCGCGACACCGTGACCGTCGAGATATACGACAGCCACAGCGATACTGGCCGCGACTGTTAGCAATTCACCGCACCCGCAACCGCATTTGGCCTTGTTCGGGTCACCGTATTTCTTCAAGCGCCGAAGATGCGCCTGACACAGCCCGCGCCCGGCAACTGGACGCGGGCACCCATCGAGCTTACATTCGTCGCCTTTCACCGGAACACGTGGAGCAGATCGGTCAGCAGGCAGTTCCGCGCTGGTCTCGACTCGCTCGATATTGAATTTGCGCGCATTACACGTCCAATGAGCAGCGCGACAATTCTCCATCGTGTGGGGGCCACCTCTGGACAGAGGAATCACATGGTCGACAGCCGGGGACAGCGGGTCATGTGGGCCGCCGAGAACTCGGGTTGTCCGCAAGCGCTCCGGTATCAGAGCTCCGCACAGGTGACATATCCAGCCATCCCGCTCGAACACCTCTCGCGCGATGACAAGTTCCCTCTCAACCCCGTACTTCTCGGCCCGGTTGAGCGCGTCACGAGCGCGAATCAACTCCGCCTTACGCCGCTTGACGTGTTCCTCACACCGCTGACGGCTTGGCCCGCGCCCGGTGGGGCGAGGGTCGAACATAGTGTCGCAATCAGCACACTTGATGAGCATGAGGCCTCCTCATCCCATAGGACCACCGCCCGGTGACAACCTGGGCGTTGCCATGCAACACGGCCGTCCTCTGGTCGAGGCGTGGCAGGGGTAGTAGTGGCACCCGGCCCGTGTTTCAGGCCGCCGCTCATGTGCCCGAGGTGGCTGGACGCCGAGCACATGCGACTACTGTGCGGGAGTCACATTCACGGTGACATTCGCACCGATCAGCGGCTTGAAGGTGACCTTGGCGGCGGTGAAAGAACCTTCGGCCGCGATGGTGCCCTCGATCTTCTCGCCGGGCTGCAAGTCTTCGGCGCCGATCTGATCGCCGGCCAGGCCGAGCTCGACCGAATGTTTGCCGCCCTCACTGTCGGTGATGGAGAAGTAGAGCGGGTTCACCTTCACCACCTTGTCGGCGCTGGTGTTCTCGACCAGCACCAGTACCGCGGTAGCCGGGCCCCCCTTGTCGAAGACACCGGGAACGAACGCGGCCGCCGAGGCGGTGATCCGCATGTCCTGCTGCATCTCCTGCGAGACCGGCGCACCCGGAGCCGCGGACTGTTCCGGCGCGGACGCCTGCGCGGGAGCCGCTTCCTCTCCATTACACCCAGCGACACCGAGCACAGCGGCGAACGCTATCCCCACAGCCAGCTTTCGCATCTTGTTCTCCTTCACATACGGAGGACGCATCCCGCCCCCTGCCCCCGAACGGCGCCATAACGGTTGGCCATCAACATCTTTCGATGCATCTGAGAAAGCTGACCCTATCAGCTACATTCGAGCGGATGCCGGTGCGCGACAACTGTTCACGGCCCGGACTCCGCCCGCACACCGGTAGCGGCGAACGGCGCCAACACTCTCCGCGCCGACGCGGCCGCCGTCACGTCGCCACCGAACACGAGCCACTGCACGCTGGTGGACACTCCGCGTTCTAATCAATCCACGCATTCAGGCAGATCGACCACGCAACAGCCAGAGTACGCATCAAAACAGACACCTTGTTCGTCCCTTTTGATGCCCAGCATGTTCGCAGTGGGGGTGTACGTTCTGACCAGTGGTTGCGCGTGGCGGTTGTTGCCGCCGTCGTTGGGGGTCAGTGTGTCGCCCGCACGAAGTAGCGTCGTCCAGAAACACGATGGGTATTCGCCGCCGCTAGTTGGCCGGGTAGCTACCTCCAGCGCCGAAGAGATCCCGATAGATCCAGAACACCGCGCCATCCTCGGCGAAGAAGCTCGTCGCCCCCGACAAACCCGATTCGCTCGGCGTCTCCTGCGGCGGCTGTTCAGGACTGGGCACCGTGAGCTCCGGAAGAACACCACGCCGGATGAGATAGTTCTCCTCGCCGGCGACAGCGTTGCTCGGAACCTCCCAATAGGTATCCCACGCGCTCGGCAGCTCGGGAGAACCACCACCCGGAATACCCACGATCACCCCCTGGACCGGGCGACCCCACACCAGCCGAGCCTGCCGGGGAACGCCGATCCTGGTCCACGCATCATTCGAATTCACCCGCAGACGAACCAATTTCGACATCACACATCCTTTCGATGCCTCCGGACCACCGACCCGCGGCCAGAGAGTCGGCACCGGAGGACGACAGACATCACCACGGCGAGTTCCGCGGTGCGCCCATGACAAAGCCCTCGCTCCTGAACATCTGGAGCGAGGGCTTTCGAGTTGGTGGGAAGCTATCTGCGCAATGGGCACCTGCTCGGCCCCTGACGACAACAGCCACCACCAATGGCCGACCGGAATGGAAGTCGGCCTTTCGAATCTTGCCGGAGTAGCAAGTGCGGGCTGTTCCAGCGGTGGCACCAGTAGTAGTTACGGGGCCGGAGTGACGATCTCATCGGTGTAGCGGGCGTAGCGGGCGATGTCGTTGTGCCAGACCACGCCGAGATCGATGGCATCGCCAGGCAATGCGCGATCCGGTGCGCTGGTCGACACGGTGATCTTGTGCAGCGCGGTGTCGTTGGGCCGGTAGCGCACAACGACGTCCATGAGGTCCCATTCACCTCGTGGCCGGATGTCATCGATGGCCACGAAACCACTGATATGCGCTTCGATTCCTCCGATCTGGCCGCTGATCACCATGGTCTTCTCGGTGTTCCACGGCTGAGCCGGCTCAACGGTGTAGTACACGTACATGGGGTTGTCACCGAAGAAGGCTTTGCCGAGCGGAATGCGGCCTGGGAACTGATCTGCCGGCATGCCGGCAGATCGACCGATGGAGACCACCGAGACAACGTCGAGTTCCTGGTCGTCGACCACGATGTCGTATTCGGAGGCGATGCCCCATCGTCCGATCTGCCGCATCGCGTCGATCTCGACGAATCCGGGAAGGTAGAACTCGGCGTCTCCAGTGGACGTGACAATGGTCAGGGTCTTCTGCATGTGCGAATCTTTCTGTCGGTCGCCGATCAGTCGAGGTCGGCGACGAGTGGGGAGTCTAAAGTGATTGCGCCACAACGTGTTCAACGAGTGACGGGAGTAGGCGAATGCCCTACCGCGCGTCCATGATCAAGTAGGTTCCTGCCCCTCCCAGCACCGTGGCGGACGGCAGATAGGAGGCATGCGTATTCGTCATCCGCGCCCACACCCGGTCGCCGGGCAGTACATCGACCGGTAGTGCGATGTCGAGAGCGGACGTCCCATTGACGAAGTTTTGAACGGTGAGCTGAGTGTCGTTGCGCATCAGCATCACCTGCAGGGTTCCGTAACTGCTGTTCCACACGCTGGTGAGCGTGATCCGGCAGGTGGCCGAATACTCGCCCGCCCGATCGAACACGAGCTCATTCCCCACGATCTCGGTGAACACGTATCCGGAACGCGCGGTCCACCCGGTGAGCTTCACATTCGCGGTGGCCTGCTTGATCTCTTGGTTGGCGACTTTGTCCATGCCCTGCGGCATGGCCGGCGCATCCTCGACAATCACCAACGGCATCAGAGGGTCGTGCCCTTCAGACTCACCTGCAGACCGCGGCCTGCGGGATTGTCCACCGTGCTGATGTGGACACTGAGCCGATCACCAGGCTCGAACACCCAGGCACCGGTGAGCGTCGTATCGGCGGCCTGGGCGGTCGGTGCGATCGTTGCCGCTGTCCCGGCCACCAGCTCGCCGTTGCGCCGGACCTCGGCGACGAGGTCGCCGGTGCCCGCGGTCTCGCCGCGATAGGTCACCGAGCTGAAGCTGACGCGACGCTCGATCCGGATGCCCTCGGGTTTCACGTTGCCCGCACCGGCGGCCCGGTTCCCGGTATGCGATTTGAAGGCGAGATCGTAGGCCTGGTCGGCCGCGGTGGGTGTGCGGGCGTCGGAGAGCCGGGGGTCGGTCGTCGCCACAGCACCGACCACCGCGAGCGCGGTCGCGATATCCGGGGCGCGAAGCAGGTCCCGCCCTGCTGTGCCGACGTCGGCGAGCTGCGCGGTGGTGTGAACGTGTGGGGTAGGCGTGCGCGCATCGTAGAGCCGCGGGTCGTCACCGGCGACCGCGGTGTCGGCGGTCGTACCGATGGTCGGCGGGAACGTGCTGGGTCTGCCGACGATATCGGCCCACGCGGCCGAGCCCGCCGCACCCTGGATAACGATGCCCGCCCCGCTGGGCGGCCATCCGCCAGCCGCGGCGTGGAACACGTACAGCAAGCCGTCGGCCTGCACCACATATTGGGCGCCTTCACCGGGATCGGCGGGCAGCTCCGAATACGCAGCCACCTGCCGATCAATCCGCAGACCCTGCCCGGCCGGGCCCATGACAACGGCATTACCTGGCGAACCGGGAACCGGCGCCACGAGTGCGAGGTCGACCAGCCCGATCGAATCCGCGTCCGGGTCGGCAGGGTTGGGGCCCGGCACGTACTCCGGCACATGGAAGTCGAACGGTGCCATCGGAATGTGGCGCCCGCCGTAAGACAGGTCGAACGACACCCGCCAGGTCCACTCCGAAGGATTGGTCTCGGCGTTGGGCGCGACCAGCCGAACACCGCGACGACCGCGCCATGTCAGGTACCCGGCTTCATCGATCTGGCACTCATAGTGCTCGGGAAGCTGCACGTAGGTAGCGGGGGCAGGCTCGGCGCCCGCCACCAGCACCACCGGGGCGCCCGCGGCGAAACTGACGGTGCCGGTCAGGGGAGCGAAGTCGGGCAGGTCGTCGAGATCGGGACCGTCGATGATGTTCGTCAGGAATCGCCCGACGACCTTTCCGTACTTCAAGGGAGGCAATTCAGCCACTGTCATACCTTTCGATGGGCTGCGAGCCAGGGCTCGTACCAAGGGAATTCGAGATCTATTCCAGGTTCTCGGCGGGTGGCGTCTGTTTGCATACCCACACGAACTCCTCGCCCATGAACGGTTGCGCGTCCGGCCGATCGCATTCGCCGTAGACGAGCGGGAACATGGGACTGCGCGGAACCGGTAGCGCATCCGAGCGGACCAGCCAGGGCTCGGTCGTATCTTCGCCGTCGGCCGGGACCCACCAATACGAGGCCAGTTGCCCGTCTTCGTCTCTGACCCAGAAGATTTCGCTGTTTGTCGGGACCGCGATCTCCTGCCACGCGCGGTCACGGGTCAGCTCCACGCGATGAATTCGCAATGTCATGCCGCCTCGATTCGAACGAAACTCCCCGCACCGGACAGCACCGTGGCGCCGTGGGTCGACCAGCCTTGGACCGACACCCGGTCGCCCACGGTCAGGGAGATACTCGCGGTCGCCGAAAGGGTGCCGCTCCAACCACCGACCGTGGACCCGGTCGACACCACGTTCCCATTGACCAGGATTCTGACGGCCTGCTGCGGCCCGCCCGCTCCGGCGGAGATCTGGAATCCGATCCCAGCGGTGATGTTCGCACTCGCGATGTCACCCTGCGCGAGGATTCCGTGGCCGTTGACGACCGAACCGGGATGGTTCTGGGTGTCGGCGGTCCAGCTGCCGATATCCCGCCAGCTCGAGGTGAGGGACTGGTAGCCGTTCTTGATCATGCTCGAGGAACGGAAGGGCTGCGTGCCCGCGACGAGAATGTGCCGCATCAGCGAGTCACAGCCTTGATACTGGCCTGCAGCCCCAGCCCGCCCGGGTTGTCCGCGTTGACGATGTGAACGGTGATGCGGTCGCCGGGCTGGAAAAGCCAGGACCCCGTCGTGGTTTCGCCGAGTACGTGGTGCGTCTGCGGCACCGTGGTCGTGGTGCCGGTGACGGTGGCACCGTTGTTCCGCAGCTCGACGATCAGATCGCCGGAACCTGCCGAGTTGCCGAAGAACGTGATGTCCGAGACCTCGATCGCACGCTCGACCCGAATGCCCTCCGGCAGAACATTTCCAGGCCCGGGGATGCGAGTCCCCATATGGGATTTGAAGGTGATGTCGTATGCCTGGCCCGCGGCAGTGGGTGTGCGAACGTCGGAAAGGCGCACGTCGTCAGCGGTGATCGTACCGAGAATGGTGCGTGCTGCCGCGGTGTCGGCCGCCTGTGCGAGGGTCGCACCCAGGGCAGACACGTCGCTGATCTCGGAGACGCCGTGAAAGTGCGGGGTCGGCGGGCGAGCGTTCGTCATTCGTGGATCGTCGCCCGCCACAGCGGTATTCGAGTTCGGGCCGATGGCCGGTGGAAAGGTGCTCGGTCGGCCGGCGATCTGGTCCCACGACGAAGCACCGATCGGGCCCCTGATCTTGATCCCGTTGCCCTCGGCGGGCCAGCCTCCGTCGGCGGCCCGGTACAGATAGAGCAGGCCGTCGGCACGCACCACGATCTGGGCGCCGTCGGACGCGGACACGGGCAGCTCCGCGTAGGTATCCACCTGGCCATCGATCTGCAGGTCGGTTCCCGGGGGCCCGACCACGACAGCCGTCCCCTGCGAACCGGGCGACGGCGCGACCAGTGTCAGGTCCACCAGCCCGGTCGAGCCGGAATCGGGATCGGCGACATCCGGACCAGGTACCCACTCCGGCACCTGGAAGTCGAAGGGTGCCATCGGGATCGGCCGATCCTCGTATCGGAGATCGAAACTGACCGACCACGTCCAGTTCGAGGGGTTCACTTCGGGGCCGGGCGCCACCAGCCGCACACCGCGCTGTCCCCGCCACGTGAGGTAGCCGAACTCATCGAGGGAACACTCGTAGTGCTCAGGCAGCTGCACATAGGTTGTCGCGGCTCCGGCGGTAGTCACCGACACTTTCGACACCGCGGCGGTGAACCGCACGGTTCCCGTCAGTGGCAGGAATTCGGGGAGTCCATCGAGGTCAGGGCCGTCGTTGACGTTCGCGAGGAACCGGCCGACGACTTTGCCGTACTTCAGGGGAAGTTCAGCCATCATTGTTTACCTTTCCAAGGCGCACCGAAACTTCGGGCCCGGCACCGTTGACCGGTGCCGGGCCCACGTTTCCGGGCTTCGCCTGCTCACACAGGCTGAGCGTGGACGATGAGTTGCGCACCGTCATTGCGAACGGTGTAGGTACCGGTCCCGGAGACACGGCGAACGACCACGTACATGGTTGTCGTCTGATTCATCGGAACCACACCGATCGTCGAACCGGGCGCGATCGGGTATTCGAACTTGGGTCCGATCAGCACCTGCTGATCGTTGGTGCTGGCACGGCCGAAGCCGAAGCCGACCATCGGTCCATCAGGGCTGCCGATCCGCACTTCGAGATCGCACCGGGCATTGTTGCCCGACAGGCGAACACTGCCCTGCACCATGGGCCGCCAATCGGTCGGCTGGCTGGGGATGGTGATCGCGGCCAGCACCTGGGTGGGCTGGTTGAGGTTCGAACCACCGGTGAACTGCCGTCCGGCAATGGCCCACGGCCCGCCGACGCGTGGGCTCGGCATCGGCCGAAACACCTCATCGGCGCTGTCCCACGCCAGCACGTGTTCACGGCCGAGGCCGTCTTCATCACCGATCCGCACGTCGGCTGCGTCTCCGATCCGCCCGGGAGCTCCGGGATCACCGGCGGGCCCATCGGCGCCTCGGGGAAACCCGATCTCCAGCCGCTGGTTCGGAGCTTCGCCGAGCAGCTGCGCGGTAGCGTTCGACCCCGGCGGCAACGCGACACCGGTGCCGGTGAGCATGTTGGGCTCGCCGCGGTAGCCCGTGGTGCCGAACGCGTTCCGGAATGCGACGAATTCCATTCCGGTCCAGAGGTATACAGAGTTCTCCGAGATCACCCGCCAGGCTTTGCCCGCATCCTCGATGGCCGGCTTCATATCGGCCAGCGCCGCCGGATCCGTGACGTCACCCTGCCACTGCCACGGCCACGCGGGCGCTCCCGCCGATCCGGTCGGACCGGGCGGGCCCTCCCTGAGCTCGATCAGGGCTTCCCGGTCGACCAGCGACACCGAGTTCACCGTGTACGGCAGGCCCACCGAGTCGGACACGCCACGCATGGTGACGTTGACGTCCTCATCGAAGACCACCCCATCGGACTGGAGGTTCGTTTCGCTGCTCATGCTGCCCCCACGGGACGAGCCCAGCACATAATGCTCGCGCCCGACATGTAGTAGGTGTAGTTGTTGGCGAGGTCGTCGCCGGATTTGCGGAGAACGACATACAACGTGACCGGCGTCCCGGCGGGAATCACCCCAACAGTGCTGTCGGGAGTCATCGCGCTGGTGGCGAAGTGCGGCTGGAACGCGGCGTAGGAATCCGCGACGAACGGCAGACTCGCGCCGAGGGCCACAATCTGCCCGTCGACCCCGCCGACCCGAACTTCCGCGAGTACGCGGGTTTCATAGCTGGTTCCGACCTTCACACTGACCGGAACACCACCAGTGACCATCGGGCGCCATGCGGTGTCCTGGGCGGGCACCTTCAGCATCGCCACGGTATTCGGCGACGCGCCGACGTCGACCTGGGTCGCTGCGAACCCTGGACCTCCGTCCCAGGCGGCCCCTTCCACCACCGACCACGGGCCCCGCAGTCCAGGGTGCGGTCGCGGAGCCCATTTGCCCACTTCGGCGTCCCACATCGGAACAACCCGATCTTGATGGGGTCCATCGAGATAGTCGGGGGCGTCGCGAAGCGGGCCGGGCGGCCCGTCGGGTCCTTTCGCGCCCGCAACACCCTGCGGGACTGTCAGATTGAGAACCAGGTCGGGCGCAGTCCCGGTGATGGAGACTTCGAGCTCACTGTTCACCGGACCGGTGATCACCTCACCGATGGTCAGCCTGCAGCTTTCACCGTCCGGGCCGTGACCGCCGAAGGCGTCGGCGAAGTTCTCGAACGAGGTGCCATTCCAGTAGGCGACCATGTTCGTCGACAGCACCCGCCAGGCGCGACCCGCATGGGCCCGGCCCAACCGTGCGGCCACAGCGGCCAGGGCCGCCGGGTCCGCGATATCGCCCTCCCATCGGAATCTCGGTGCGGCGGGACCGGTTCGGCCCACCGGCCCGGGAGTGCCGGTCATCAGTTCCAGCGAACCGTCCCGTGGCGTACCTTGCATCGACTGCACGACACCGGGCATCCCGATGCCCTCATCGATGCCACGGATCAGTGTCGTGTCGAAATACAGTTTGACGGTGGACATTCAGCCTCCCAGGGCCGGCTCGGCGAAGACGACCAGCGACGCGCCGTTCGAGTGGAAACCGATGTTGCCGGAGCTCGTGCTGGCCACCCCGTGGCGTTCCACCACGACCACCAGGTCGGCGGCTTGTCCAGCGGGAACCACACCGTAGGTGCTGGTCGGCGACATCGTTCGCGAAGTTCCGCTGTCGCCGTACAGCGGCGACAGCGGAACATAGAGATAGTTGCTGGAATCGGTCCAGCCCAGTCGGTAGCCCGCGACGATGGGCCCTTCCGAATGCAGCAGCCGCACCGTCACCACCGCGTAGAGGCCGCTCACGGCGGCGGCCAGCGCGAACAGGTGACCGTGCACCACGGGCCGCCAATCGAATACCTGCGCGGGCACGGTGAACGTGCCAGCGATGATCTTGTCGACAGCGCCGGTCTGTGTCGCGTTGAAATCCGACTGGTACCAGGACCACGGTCCGGTACCGAGCGGAGTCGGCTGCGGCCGGTACTTGCGGGTGCCGCGGTCGTAGGCGAAAACGCTGCCGGCCGTCGGTGCCCGGCCGGCATCGAAGTCGGCGGCCGCGTTGATCGGCCCGGACTGCCCCGGCGGGCCCGCAGGCCCGGCCATTCCCGCGGGCACGGTGACTGTCAGCTGTTGCGTGGCACCGCTGCCGCTGAACTGCACTCCTGGTTCGGTCAGTTTCTCGTCGTGCAGGGTGTGGGCGACGTTGATCTGGTTCGGCTCGGCCACCGGCCCCTGCGGGCCGACCGCGCCGGGCGATTGCATCCAGCCCGTCCCCGTCCAGACATCCATCGCGTTGTTGTCGAGGCGATGCCACCATTTGCCGCGATCCTCAGCGCCGAGGTCACCGGGACGTTCGGCTTGGTTCGCGATCGAACCCATCCGGACGAAGGTGGGTTTCGCGCGGCCGGCCGGCCCCTCGGGGCCGATCGGCCCGGCAGGTAGCGGCAAGGTGGCCACTTCGCGCGCCACTTCCACGTCGGCTGTGATGATCGGGAGCCCATCGACGTCGCGCTGTCGGTGCGCCCTGATTCGCGCTGGGAATGAGAAGTCGGTCATTGCGAATCCTGTTTCATGAGTTTCTCCGTCTGGTCAGATGATGAGCAGGTCCAGATCCGCGCCCACGTCGGTGGACAGGTCCTTGATCGCCGAGGCAACGCGGCCCAGCCGCTGCCACGCCTTCACCACGGAGTCCTCTTCGTCGGAGCCGTCACCGACCGTGATCTGCCAGCTGGCCGGGGTTTCGCGGCCGTCGGTGAAGGTCAGTTCGGTGACGAAGTCGGTGAACACCGCCTCGCCCATGGCGAAGCCGATCTGGTCGCCGAGGCCGAAATCGCGGCCGATGAGATAGGGAGCGTTGTCCTGAATGGTCACCTTGTGACTGGTGTAGCCGCGGGTCAGGTGCAGACCCTGACGAGCGGCGACGAACCCGTCGAGCGTGAACGCCTTGTCGCTGCCGGTGATATACAGCTCACGGAAGGCGTACGGGCCGGCGTTACCGACCCGCTCCATATCCCGATAGACCATCCAGGCCAGGAACACATCATCGAGCTGACCGCGATAGAGCCAGTCCATACCGATCAGCGACAGCAGCGCCTTGATCGCCATCTCGATGCCGGCATTCACCCAGCCCGGAGAGCGTCCGCCGACGATGATGTCGGTCGCGGTGGGCTTGTGCAGCGCTACCTCGGACGCGCCGATCCCGGAATACTCGCCCTCGTGGTACCACACCCACGGCAGATTGCGCACGGTGCCGAACTTCCCCGGCGTCCCGTACACCGCCTCGTACTCGGTAGTCGAGTCGAACTTCGGGTACCGCATGGGTGTCGTGCCGTCGTCGGCGAATTCCTCGAACCACGAGACGATTCCGTCCATCAACGTGCCTGTCGGGCCGGTAACGCCCGACTTGTCCACGGTCTCCAGGACCACAGTCGGCTTGTCGAGGTAGAACCACTCCGGTGCGGGCTGTTCGTCCTCACCGGGCAGGAAGAACCGCGCCGTCAGCATGACACCCGAGTCCTCGAGCATCGGCTGGAACAGCTTGTCGGCCATATCGAATCGTGCCGAAGCAGCACTCCACCGGCTGGTATCGGTCCGCGGGTCGACCGGCACGACCGCGATAGGGAACGTCGTATTCCCCTGCAGCCGCATCAGATTCATCGTCAGATACGTGGTCACCAGCGTCCGCACCGGACCGAACAGAATGTGGTGGCGCGGGAACTGGGCCAGCACCGGAGCGAACGGGCTCGCCCAGCAGCAGATGGTGGAGATGTGGTTCCAGGCGTGAATCGCCTCGATGTCCACCGTCTCGACCCCGTTGTCATCACGGACGATCGACGCCTTGGTGATGTAGCCGTCCCACCGGAAACCCCTGGTGTTCACCGTGATCGGCAGTGTCGTATCAGCGTGATTGCCGAACAGGTGGTCGAAGTGCACCATGTCCCGCGGGCAGATCATCTTCAACCCGCCGGCCGAGTTCCGCGGAAAGCTCACCTGCAACGACAGGTAACTCCGCTCCTCCCCCACCTCCTGCATGTCCTTGTCCCAATACCGGACCAGAACCTCTTGATCCCGAGCATCCTCCTGCTCGACGCGAAACATCTCATCCATCCGCCGCGATTCCGCGTGCGGGTCCCAAACACCCATCCTCCACCACCTTTCCTAGATTTGGGCATAAAAAAACCCAACCCGATTCGGGTTGGGTTCTCAGCTGCCAAAAGCGTTACTCGAGGATCTGCCGGACATGCTCCGCATAGGAGACACTGGCCGACGGAGCCCACCACCACCAGTGTGATTCCGGGATGCCAACAGGAATAGCGCCCTTCGGGAGCGGCGCCACCTCATCGGCGTGATCTCGCAGCACGTCATCGATCTCGAAGACCAGCTCGACATCGCCCTCGTCCAACGAGTCGTGAATTTCCGGATAGTTATCGAGCAGAAACTGCATAGCGGATCTACGTATGCTCACATCGCACCAGCCATCGACCATCACCGATGTCGCCCGAGAATGCGCGTTCATCACGTAGTAGGCCATCGTTCGGCTGTTCCAACCCACCAAGGCGACGACATCACGCCTGAAAGCATCCAACGGCACGGCCGATCCGTCCCCATCGCTCCGAATTGCGCACTCTATGCGCACGATACCATCCATTGCGCGTTCGAAGGCATTCACGCGAGAATCATGCTCGTCGGAGCCACTACGATCTACCTCGAGCGCGATCTTGAAATCAGCGATCACCGCAGTCATACGATCAGCAATCGATGCATATCCGCTCACTTCTCCACCGCTTTCGGGACAACCAATTTGGGATCTCCATAACTTGCGATCAATACTGTGCCCTCAGGCATGACCTTAACGATGGCCTCCAAGGTTTTGGCTCCAGACTCCCAGACAATCAAACGATGAAACACAATGGTCTTAACACCACCCGGTTCGAGCTTGATCTTGACGCGGTGGCCATTCTTCACCGTCTCCGCCGCGCTCCTATGATACGCGTCGAGCGTCGACAAGCCTGAAATCTCCGAATCGGGCAGTTCACGCCTATGTTTGATCGCGTGGTATGCTGCCGCCACAGGATCACCGAACCCGAGTCCGTCGAGTGATTGTACAGCAGGCGTCAATGGCCTACTGGCGAAGCCTTCCTCCATTACCCGGCTCCGCCATCCGCTTGACTCCACCCATTTAACGTCATTGGCGAGAGACTGTCGCACCGATTCAATATCCATTGTCCGGGCGGCATATGTCGCATTCTTCTCGCCAGATCGCTTGCCCGAATAGTCGATTGCCTTACTATGCTCATCAAACATCGACTTGACGTACTCGTAATGATTCGCGAAGCTTCGCGGATTCGCAGGGCCGGCATGGTCAAGAGAAAACTTCAATGCCACAGGAATCATGGCAGATGCCTTACCAGCATAGCTTGTATTCGCTAGAACGCTAAAAGCGCGAATACGCGCCGGGTCATTCAAGGCCGTATCTCCGAATATTTTCCTACCATCGAAGCCGTGCGCCGCAAGGAGATCATCGGCCTTCTTCGCGTTCTTGATCTCCTTCGGAGAGAGTGTCGGATATTTGGGCGACTCTCCCAGCCCGACATAGTCACCCTCCAGTGGCGATCCCCAAGGCATGGCTTCATCTCCGCGTTGCGGGAGTCTGATGTCGCGCATACGAAGGTGCGGGCTGACATCCTGCATGTCAACCAATGACAACCCGTCTGACAGATGAGTGGCATTCCCCTCCGCGAGAACATGGGGTGCTTCCTTGGTGCTGTTTCGTGGCGCCTCACCAGCAGCGCCCGCAGAACGTCCGAGCGCTCGCGCACCGAACCAGGTGGCTCCCACAGCTACGACCGAATTCGGGTCGCGCCAGTCCGGAAGGCCGATTACCTGACCCGCATGGTTGAGCGCCCCGAGGTAATTGTCGTTGTCATACTCGTGTTTGGCCGCCTTCACCTGGTCAGCAACGGCCTGCCCGATTGTGTCACTGGTCGGGAGATTCGGGTGTTTGCCGAATACGCCGCCGATGCCGTTGATAGCCGCACCGATATCAGTCATCGCAAAGAATCCCACACTGATATCCTTGAAAACTCGCAAGGTACCGCCGATACTGAGCTTGTCGAGCCACCCCTGGTTCGGCCCGCTCGGATCAGGAATGTCTGAGGATTGGACTGTATGTTTCAGCCCCTCCGGGTCGACCGCGCTGACGGAAATCACGTTGCCATCGCGGTCTTTTTCGATCGCTATGCGCGCATCGTTGCCAACCGGTAGCTTACTGATCATCCTTGTCAGCTTCTCGGTCGCCACCCGGGTCGGATCAGTCATGAATTCGGTGCTGGAAGTGCTTCCAGCCTTAGCGATCGCGGCTCCGTACGCTCGAGTCGCATCCACCGCAGACAGTTGGGCGGCCATTCCCTTGGACATCGTCGTCAAGGACACTGGGTTTTCATCACCCGCCATCCATCCAGCCAACAGCATGCCCTGTGGATCGAAGGTCACCCGCGCTACCGGATGACCGGAGGCGTCGATAGTCTCCAACTTCGTATTCGGACCGTCCGAGGTCAGGAAAGTACGCTGACGAGTCTTCTCGTCATACTGACTGGCAACCGGCTTACCGTGAATATCGATGTCGTAGTGCCAGAGACGTTGTTTTTCGTCGAACTTCCATCCACGACCACTGTTGTCAATCTGCCCGACGAAGGAACTCTCCACTCCTCCGCCATTTTTAGCGGTCGTTTTGCTGAATGTCTTATTGGCATAGTTGTCAACGTGAGCATTGTCGTACGTACCAGTTTCGTTCAGCGTGCCGTAATCTGTCCCAATCCGGTTACCGTTGGTATCGTAGCTCGGTGTTCCAACATCCTTCCAGTCGGCCGTCGCACCGAACTCCGAGTGGGGAGATGCGGCCGTATCGCTGCCTGGCAGAAAGTTCTGACCATAAGCGTCCGATTCGACAGAGGGCTTGTTGATGTAATATTCTCCACCGAATTCGTTCTTGCCCCATTTTTGATATCCACCCTGCCCGTTCGAAACAATCCTGGACGAACTCGTGGTGCCATCAACACGATTTTCAACGATGTCAACTGATTGATTGCCGTTACCCATCGGAATCGTGTAAGTTCTGGTCCCACCACCCTCCATAGGAACAGTCCAGGTATCGCCCTCTACCTTTCCTGTAGTATCCGGCATTCCATATGGGTCCGAAATGAGCGTAGCGGAAACCGGCGACACCACCTGAGCAGGCGCGGACTGCGGGGCGGGCGAGGGTATTTGGGTACGCACAGGCGCAGCGGGTGACGGAGCCTGCTTCGACGGGGCCGTGGGTGGGAGGTCAATCGGCACTGCCGGCCTGTCCGACAACGCGGGATAGTCGGAGGTCAGCCCTGGGATCGTCGGCCCGTTAGGTAGTGATAGCGGGGCATCGACGAACTGCGCATCAGGTACACGGTCTTGGAAGCGGGTCCCTATTTCGCGCGCTCTATGCACTCGCTCGAATGCGCGCACTGCCGATGCTGCCGTCATCCCGTTTTGCGTGTGTACGCGCGACTGCCGCGTCGCGTCCGTCCGAGGCGGCGCATTTGCGGGTACCAAGGAAGCCAACCACTGCTGAAACCCTGCGGGGTCGTATGCCATCACCAGTTTTGGAACCGTCATCGCGCTCGCTCCTTAAAGATCGAGAGCCCAATCCCGCATGGGGATTGGGCTCTCACGATCGATTTTCCGTTTGATACGCAGGATCAGAACGGTCGCGAAGACCTCGGCGTCACCGCCCCGATCACACTCGAGTCGACAGTTCCGTCCTCGACCTTCACCACGATGTCGGTACTGGTCCACGGGTCCAGCGAAGCCAGCCAGCGACGACCGGCCAACTGACCCCACACATTCACCACCGCCGAACTGTCCTCGGTGTACAACCGCGCGGTGCGATGGCGGGGATGAGTATCGATCCGCAAAGTCTGACCGGCGACCAGGCGCGGGGTCTGCACCATGCGCGGTTGGCCGGAGTCGCTGGGGACCGGGTCGAGGATCGACCACCGACCGGGGCCGTTCATGGTGTAGCGCGGCCACGCCGGCTGGTCGGCCGCGTTCCGCATGCGAAGGATGCCCTCCCCCGTTCCCGAAGCGTTGCTCCAGACCTGCGTCTCGTCGAAGTGACGTTCGAGCGGGTCCATGGCGGTCGCCGAAATCTTGTACATGGCGAAGCCGTTGCGGGCCGGATCGATATCACCCGAAGGTTCGGGCGCGCTGTCGAGCTGGAACTGCTGGAACCGCCAGCCCTGGTGCCGGGTGAAGTATCCGACTGTGACCGGCTTGTCGGTGGACCACCCGCGGAACCAGGCGTCGTGGACGGCCAGGAACTCACGAACCGGATTCGATTCCCGGGCTCCCGCGGCGGTCGAGATGATCGCGAGGAAGTCCCATTCCTTCTTCCAGCGGACCGACCGCGCGAAGGTCGCACCGTCTTGGCGCGCGCCCTCAGTGGTCAGCAACTGGACCGGCGCGAACATGAATCCCGCTTGCGCAGAGAGTCTTACGCCCTCGCGGCCGGCGTTGGGACCGGCCAGGTGCCAGACTCGGCCATTGATATCCCAGACCACGATCTTGGTGTCCTGGCTGGTGAGCAGTTGGTGGGTCATCGCCCGAGCCCTCCTCCGCGTTGCTGAGCAAACGATTGACGGCGCTGGACGCGGGCGATCGACATCGCGACGCTCTTGGGGTCCATACCGTTGAAGTTGAAGATGTCGCCGCGAGCGGTGTGACCACCGACGCCTTCGGCAAGGTCGGTCAGACCGAATCCGGTGCCGACGAGTTCCTTGGCGGTGCTGGCCACCCATTCGACCGGCTTCGTCACCAGGTCGACTGCCTTACCCGCGACGACCGAGCCGGCGAGTGAACCGAGGACGCCACCGATGGCAGCCCCGACGGGACCGCCGACCGCGGTGCCGATGCCGGTGCCGATGAAGCTGCCGAGCTGACCTGCCGCATCCTGCGCAAGCCCCTTCGCCGCACCGGTGATGCCCTTGACCAGGCCGCCGGAAGACGCGCCGGAGAGGAACCCTTGAATGCCCGCCGTAAGGTTCGATCCTTCGTCGTAGTCGAAGGCCTTCTGCTGCTCCCAAGGGACGAAGAAGCTGGTGTCGGATTCGATCCCGAGCTGTTTGGCGAGTTCGCCGTCGACCCCGAGGGCGGCATTGACCTGCGGAATTCCCAACGCACCGACCAGCGCGCCGACAGTCGATCCCACGTCACCGAGTGCCGCGTTGTCCCCGAGCCCGAGCGATTCACCGAAGTTCCTCGCGAGCTCGCTGCCCACAATGGACGCACGGTCGATGTAGTCCGCACCGCCGAAGGTGGTCCAGTACTCCTGTTCTGCCAGATTGGTGCCGTGCAGGCCCTCGCTGAGGCTGGGAGTGCGTGGTGTTGTCGCAGGTCCGGTTGTCGCGGGCGACCCGTAGGTCATCACCGTGTTCGTGCTGCCGCCAGTCGACCCGCCGGTGACGGTCACACTGTTGGAGCCGCCGTTGGTGCCGTCACCCAAGCTGGTGACTGTCGTCGGCGAAGCACCGCCAGGCGCGACCGCACCCCCCGGCCCGCCGCTCCCAGCCAGCGCCGAAGTTTCCGGCATGGCGCCGATCTCGGTCTTCAACGACATCGACGCCGCGAAACCACCGCCGAAGCGCGAGCCGATCGACTCGCCGAGAGACTTGCCGATATCGGGCGCCAGCAGGCCCGCCGGACCCAGCGCCGGCGCGATGGCCTCGCCCAGCGCTGACCCGACCCGGCCACCGGCCTCGGTCGCCGAGGACATGATCCCTGCGGTGAGCGCCTCCGACAGCGCGGCAAGCGGCGCGACCGAACCACCGGCTTTCGTCGTGGACGGCGCCGCGAAGACCGGCGCCACATTCATGACGCCCTGAGGCTGGATTGCCAGTTCGGCCGACAGCGGTGGGGCATCCGCGCTGAACGGCGAACCCTGTGACAGGTCGACCTTCACGGGGTCCTGAGTGCGGCGGCTGTACGGTCCACCCATACCGAACACAGGGGCCAGCACGCCACCGAGTGCCGCACCGGCGACACCGGCCGCATCGATGGCCGCACCGGCGACCCCGCCGAGTACATCAGCGGCCAGCCCGGTTCCGAGCAGCGCACGCCAACGCTGGGGGTCCTCCACCGAGGTACCACCGACGAGACCGCCGTTGGCGAATCCCGGCAGCATGCCTGCCAGATAGCCCGCCGACGGCACCCAGCCCGCGTTGATCGCTTCGAGCAGCGGTAGCGCATTCGCTGTCGCCGCTGCGTTGACTACGTACTCACCATTCGAGAGCCGGGCGAGAATCGAGTCGCTGCTACCGGTACCGGGTCCGCTCACCGGGCCGCCTCGGGCATACCCGTCCGGAGAGCCGGCGGTGTCGACCATCGTGTGGTCGACACCGGAGTCCGGCTTCGCGGGATTGTGCAACGTCGTCTTCGACGAGAACTTGATCAGCCGAGTCTTTGTATCGGCCTCATCGCCGTCCGGGCGGAGCAGGTCCATCGCCTGCCCCGCCACTCGTTCGGCGATGGTGCCGGGTTGGGTGCCCAGCACATCGGACAGCACGCTGTCGAGCACGCCGAACAGGCCCGTACCGATCAGCCTGTTCGGCGGGATCCGGCCGTCTGCATCGAGGGTGATCGGGTCGTCATCCGGCAGCGTGATCGTCGCGGTGCCCGACCCGGTTCCACCGTGCCAGACAGCACCGCTGGGCAGCCTGATCCGTTGTCCCGGAGCCGGTTTGCCGCTGGTGGTCATCGCAAGAACGTCCGGCAATGTCATCGCCGTTGGGCGTTTCTTCTTCACAATTGGTATCCACTTTCTGCGTTCGACCGCTCCGGTCCTGCAGCCGCCTACCCGTTCCAGCCGAGGAACTCGTTCATCTGATCGAGTTGCGTGGCAGTTCCGACCCGTTCACGATCCGACTGGCGGCCCGGCCGTTGAATCGGCTCGGGCCGGTTCCGGCCGCGTCGGCCGTCGTCGGTACGCGCCCACACCAACCAGCGCAGGCTGTCGGAAACATCGGCCAGCAGGTGTTCAGCGGTTCGCCAACGGCTCTCCTCCGGATACATCGTGCGCAGCAGCGCCGAGTCGAGCGGAAGGTGCTTCACGATCACGCGCAGGTCTGCCCAACCGAGCGCGTCGGTACCGAGCAGACGCAACCGAAGACCGAGGGCGATCAGGTCGTATTCGATTGCCTCGCCATGCTCTTCGAGAAGAGCATCGAGGCCTAGGATTCCCCCAGGCTCAGCCCCGAGTGCGCACGCCACGCCTCGAGCATCTGGTGGTATGCGTCGGGATCCATGTCGTCGAGCACCGCGAGCGCCTCGGGCGCCAGGCTCAGCTCGAGCAGGGTGTACATCGCGTCGACATCGCCGAGACGACGGATTCGACGTACCAGGCCGGGCTTGAGGTAGGACAGCGAAGGCAGCACGATCTCGGCGCCGTCGACTGTGTAGGTGAAGTCGTCCTTCACCTGAGTCGGCTGAGCGACCTTGATGGGAGCAGCAGGAGAAGTCATGGGTAGCAGACCCTTTCGTAGATATAGAAAATTTCTTGAAATGAATTGGGGCCCAACGGCGGCGGGCGGGCCTGCGCATAGGTGTTTTACCCGCCGCCGTTGGGGGCTTTAATCAGGCAGTCTTGATGCCGTCGTCGAGGTAGCGGTACGCCTTGACGCCGGAGTCATCCTTGAACGCCTCGACATTGATGGTGAAGCCGGCCAGTTCGTTCGAAACGAACTTCTTCTCGGTGATGGACGAGATCTTGGCGTTCGGCAGCACGATACGGAGCTTCTTCTCCTCGGTCTTCATATCGAAGACCCACGAGCGACGCGGCAGCACCAGGCCGGTTTCCTGGACAGTGATCAGCTTGCCCGAGGTGGAGGTGGCCGCGGTGGCGGTCACGTTGCTCTCACCGAAGATCTCGCTGAGCACATCCTGGTCCCACACCGCGTACAGGGTCAGGCCGAAGCGCACCGAGTGCTCGGTCTGCAGCTGGGCGATGATATCGGCGTTCCAGTCCTTGACCGTCTCGACCTTGCGCTCACCGAGCGACTCGATGCCGTCCTCGGACACGTAGCCGAGCGGCTTGAACGCGGGATCGATGACGCCAGCCGCGGTGGTGGGCAGGCTGGTGTTGAGCGGCGCCACCAGGACACCGCCGGAAACGGCCAGGTTCGGGGTACCGGCGCCGATGAAATTGCTGGAAGGCAGAGCCATTGTGTTATCTCCCTTGGGATTGTTGCGCAGGCCCTCGGGATGGGTACTTCAGTTCGACTCCGGTCGGAGTCAGGCGAGGACGGTGCCTCGCACAATCAGGTCGGCGACCAGTGTGTACCGCGGAGCGGCAGTCGCCGGATCGGTGTCGTTCTCCATGCCGGCATCCTCGACCTGGTCGCACCACACGGTGCCCAGGTAGCCGGGGGCGGCTGCACTCAGGATCGAACGCACGAGCGCGGCAAGGGTTGCCGCAGCGCCGGCGTCATCGGTGCATTCGAGAACGACGCGAGGACGATCGAGGATCAGCTGGGCGCTACGGCGGCCCTCGCGATCCTCGACATCTACTCGAGCTTTTCGGTCGTTTCTATTTACGCGGACCAGGCGGGTAGGGCGCGGATCGGGGACCCGGGTGACCGCATTCGCAGGGTCAGAAACTGCGGCAAATTGCGCCGTCAAGTAATCGACCAAAACTTGCTCGATATCAGGAAACAAGACTCTTTCATTCATGTCAAATCCTTGAAACGTGGCCGTAAGGTGGTTGAAGCGGCAGCTGTAGGGCGGCGGATTGCCCGCCACCCGCGTGACCGGTGATGCTGCCTGTCGGAGGTTGTGGCCAGCGACTCGGAAGCCGGGGTGTTTTCGTCAGGGCAGTGACGCCTTAGGAGGGTCGCGAATTGGCCCAGATCGCGCGGCTAAGTATGCAACTGGACCGGATTCGTCGGGCCGGGGGGATCGAGTGCGAGTTCGCGGCGCTACGCTACTACTCGCCAAACGGCACCGACCTCCACAGCCACAATGAACAAGGACGCGGCGATCAGTGACTACGTGCACTGGCGCAACCGAGACACCACACGATCCGGGACTGCGCCGTCGGCTTGACGATCCGACAACCGGATGATCAACCGAACGTTGCATAACGCTGCACTAGCACTCATTCACGACCGGCATTGAATCGAATCCCTCGAAGAGAAAGGCATAGACCTGCGCAATATATCGAGCGAACGCATCGGCATCCTTAAACCGAATGTAGGTGAGGTCATACCATTCCGAGAGATCGATAGGACGGCTCTCGATCATATGAAGGAGACCGTGGCGAATGGTGCTCACATAGTCCGGCCAGGCGGATTTGAAAGTCGGCCTCAACATGTCGAGATCACCTGCGGCTTCGCATCCTAGTGCAGCAGCACAGAAATTTATGAACCGGCGGTCAATGCCATCAATATCGAGTCCAAGCGAATCCAATTCGACAGTGGTCGGATCAATTCGACCACCGGGATACGGCCATATGGTTGTATTGAGCAAGTCCGTGGAAACTATATGACCATTTCCAGATCGAACCCATTCTGCTGGACGATAGACCGAGTAGATGAATCCACCATCGAAGTCGCCCCGGATATAATTCGAGCTACCGTCTGCGGCCACCGGTTCACATGGGTCGAAGCCCATTGCAGTCGCTCTGTCGCTACAGCATCCTTGACCGTACACCTCCGTCATCGACAGAATGGGATTGAGATCGTGATCGCGAATGGCCGCCCTGCGTGCGGCACCTTCCGCAACTGTGATCGCATTTTCCGAGTCGAATCTCGTCGCCCATGGTCCGACATAGGTATGCGCTTCCCGCATTACATCTCCATTATGTCGTTGTTGGCTTCAAATATCGGAGTCGGATTCGACAACTTCTGGAATGTCATCTTCATCCGGCAGATAAATGGGCTCAATACGATCACCGCGCAAGTATTCCAAAAAGGCGCGGAGGTACTCGTCAAGGTCTCCTTGCCGTTGAAACCATATTTGCGTCCGGTTGAACCACTCCTCGCGAGAAGTCGCGCGCGAAATTATATATTCGAGCGCGTCGAAAACCATTTCTTTATACTCTGCATCCTTGGTGATATCGGCCAACAATTCCGGACCGTAGCGCCACATCTCACCGACGTATTCGACAGAGTGGATGGTAAATACTGGCCAATACACTCGGTCAATGTGAGGAACATCATAATGCCAGCGCGTATCGTATTGCTTCGTCATCGGTTCACTGCTTCTTCCGGCTCGGGGTACATCGTGTTTAGATCCCAGTCTCCGTTAGTATTCCTGCGATACACAGCCAGCACCGTTGTACCGGTGAAGTCTACCGGCTTGTAGTTGACCTTGACACCGTTCAGCGGATTCGCCGGGTTAATGTAGTATCCGCGTAGGTTGGCAATCCCCTTGTCTCCAATCGCAGCGCGGACCTCGCTCGGGTTCAGAGTTACCACCTCTTGACTCAGTGAACTATTCGGCGGTATCTTCGCACGCGCTGCAGCATCTGCAGCAACCATACTCCTCTCGTCACCGAATGCGGTCGAGAATTGTCCACACTTGTGCCTTAGTGGGCAACCATTGCTGTCGAACGCGTATTTATCCATATATCGATCACGCGTGAGCAACTCAATTGGCCCTTTGGCTGGATCGATCTTTTTGTTGGACTGCACGTATCCACTCTGGTAGACCACCTTTGGGTTCTTGCCGCCCGAGATAACTGGGGATCCCAGCCGGGCTTTCAGTTGGTCATCGGTCGGAATCAAATGCCGCTGGGGCGCATGACCCTGCACAGCAAGTTCAGCGACACGCGCTGCGTCAAAAACTTTTTGCGCATTCGTTCCGAGTCCCGGCTGCGGCATTGGCATGTCCCAACTGAAGTGGACAGGGCCGTCGCCGTACGACCTCATAAAGGCGGAGGCCACTTCTGCCAAAGAATTCGACGACATTGGTTCATCGAGTGGCACCCAAAGATTTCCGTTAACGTCGCCTCGCGGCAGTTCCAACCCTTGCATTCGCAGGAAAGAGCTCACGTCAGTACCATCGGTAAAGCTGATTCCCTCGGGATGAGGGGTAGACATGGGCCGCCCCGCAGTACGGGTCGTGGTGTTTCCCGCTCTGCCGATCTTCGGCAACCAACTAAACGCTCGAAGGGGTGGCAACGGAATCAAGGTAGAGGCGAGTTCAACGCCAATCTTCACAATGGATGGAGCCTGCTCCCGATAATCAGAAGCATAGTTTTCATATTGGCGCCCTTGGGATGTCAAGGGCCCGCCTGCCGCAGCTCCTGTCATGCCAGTAGTCGCCGACATCGAGTGGTAGTAGAGGTACTTGCTCATGTCGACAACTGGCTCTAATATCATGCTGTATGCAAAGTTTGCGGTAGCACCATTTGCTTGTGCGATCCGTTCATACTTGGTAGATGCCGAAGCTACAGCGTCAGGATTCAGGGGGTTTCCAGCTGCCCGGATATCAGCGCCAAGTCGAAACACAGAGGTCATACTCGAACCCCATTCAGCGAGGCCGCTACCCAGGTTTCCTAAGAAGTCTCCAGTCTTATGGAGAAACGAACGATTATCAGGTCCGTCGGACTGTTCGACAATAGTGCCCGAACTGTCGAGGCGAATCTTCGATCCGTCATCGAATTGAATATTATATCCGTTGCCCTCGGTCTGCGTTATTCGATACTTCCGACCTTCGAGTACTGACGACTGCGGACCGAACATCGCGGCTGCCGATGTTGGCAGGTCGACGCGACGCCATAGAAGTTCTTGCCTGCCATCGGGGTGCAGACGATAGTGCGACTCATTATTCCCATTGAGATCACTGACAATGAGTTCGACCCATTCGGCATCCGTGCCGGAGCCTTTGACAACGCGGGTGACTATTTGCCCTCGGACGGGATCATATTCTTGCCTGTAAGGCTGGCCCCACGAATCGGCTCCAAATGTAGCCTGTGTTCCCGTCACACTGTTGAACCAGCCTGAACCATCCGGGTTGTGGACGCCGACTGTCCATGGATCCTGGAAATCAGGGGATCCCGGCCGGGACGCGACTGTCACGGTGCCGCCACCAGGCGTAGGAATCGTTTCGTTGTAAGTAGTTCCGTCGGACTGTATCTCGACATGGGAGGTGACGGTCGCGCCGTTCGGGCCCACTGTTTGCTTATCCCACGATCCGTCCCCATCACCGACAGTGACCGCCGTCATGTTCGCCTGAGGCGCGCTCGACGAGTACGAATAGGTCTCGGTCTCGGAATGACCATCGGCATTCGGCGGGGAAACGTAGGTCACAGAATGCGTGCCGTCCGGCAGAGTCGTCCAGATGGTCGCTCCGCCGGCGCCATCGGAGACGACACGCGAGGTCATCGTCGACCCGTCGGGGTTCGTGGTGACGGTGTCGTAGCTCTGGCCACCGGTTCCCGGGACCACTGTGATCGTCTGGCTACCACCGTTGTTTGTTGGCTGAGTGACATTCAGATCGTCCGGCAGGCCCTCCGGAACAACGGTCTTCGGCTTCTCGGAACCGACGACGACCGGCTGAGGCAGTTGGTCGGGGCCACCGGGTATCGGTCCGTCGATCTGCTGAGCCGTGAGGACCGGGCCGTCCGCGGACGGCCCTTGGTCGTTGACGAACTGAATGCCTGGATGATCAGAGGGAATGGCCTGCGTTGACAGTTCGCGCTGTGCCAGCACCCTGTTGTACGCCCTCGCAGCAGCAGCCGGGGTCATTCCCGCGTGGTTGTAGACCCGGCGCTGACCACTCTCAGCCTCCGCCGACTGCGCGCCGATAGGTGTCAGGGATGCGCGCCAGGCCGCACCGGCGGTGACCCAGTCGGCGGCGACGGTCATTTCGACTCCGAGGCATCGTCGATTCGGCGTCGCAACTCGGCGACCATTGCCGCGTACGCCTCCGACTTCGTCTTCCCCTCGCAGGCGATCCCGCGGGGATGCGTCGCGTACCAGGCGCTTCCTTCGACCTGCTTCACAGAGATCTCGTCGAAGTCATAGAAGGTCTCGGCGTCTGGGGTGGGCCAGTTGCCTTCGTCGTCGGGGGTGATGTGGGCGCCGGTGTCGAAGGCGCCGGGGGCGCCCGATGGGGTGGGGACCCAGCGGATCGTCTCGAGTTCCGGGTGTACGCGGACGCCTCGCTTGACGAGGTATTCCGCGACTCGGTTCGCCTGTTTGATCGAGGTGACTGTCGGCTCGGCGAGCTTGCGGCCGATCGGGCTCGTCCATTCGGGGAGGTGGATGACCGAGAGTTCCTCTGCCAGGGCGCGGACCTCGGGATCGAGGTCGTCGCCGGCGTCCGGTTCGGCGAGCTTGCCGGACAGGGTCTGCTGGAGGAGGGCCAGGAACTCGGGAGTGACCAGCTGTCCGGACTCGGTCTGGATGTATTCCGGAGGCGACGTTTCGCTGGTGCTGAAGTCGACCGAGCCGATGATTTCCTTGCCGGACATGTGGTTCCTCCCGAGCTTTGGGCATTAAAAAGGCCCGCGCCTATCGGCCGGGCTTACGTGGTTGGGTGTGTGGAGTCAGGACAGTCCGAGCAGCGGCAGGATGACCGGGGCCAGGACGACGGCCAGTTCGAGCAGCTGGAGAAGGACGGGAAGCATGGGATTCACCCCCTTTCCTGGAGGGCGGGTGGGGTGGCTTCGAGGGCCTTGAGGCGGTCCAGGATGTCGGCCAGGGCGTCGACGACGGTCATGCCGTCGAGCTGGTCCCAGCCGCCGTACATGCCCACATCGCGCTGCTGGCTACCGCACAGCTGTTCGCGGATGTCTTTGACATCGGTGCCGATCGGGCCGCAGAAAGCGGTGATGAAATCCTGGATCTGGGTGACTTCGGATGCGCTCATCGGGGCGTCCTCTCCGTCGATGAATGCCTGTACCTCGGAACGGAATTCGTCCATGTCGATACCGGCGGGGTCGATTTTTCCTTCGCTCGAGTACTCGCGATGGGCCACGCAGTCCTCGGCGGTGCGGCCGATGCGGGCCAGGATGGCCGCGCAGCCGCGCTTGTAGGCGTCGAGTTGGGCTGGGGTCCAGTCGGTTCCGTCGCCTCGGGAGACGGCTTCGATGCCGATCACGTGGTAGTTGGCGTTGTTGGTGGGCCAGCCGGGCCAGGAGCCGCGGCCCGCGTGCCAGCAGACACCGGCGGCGATCACGCGGTAGGTGCCGTCGCGTTCGAGGACCAGCTGGGCCAGCGGGCCGGGCAGGTCGACGCGACCGTTCTGGACGATGCGCCAGTCGTTGGCGCCGCCGCCGGCGGTGTGGTGGCACAGGACGCCGCGGATGTCGCGGAAGTCACCGTGGCCGCGGTCGCGCCAGCCGTCGTGTTCGATCACGTCGAGCCCGGCCTCGCGCAGCACGTCGGCCAGCCATACCGGGTCTCCGGTCCAGCTCATGAGGTTCTCCTTGAGGGGTTCGGTGGTCCCGCCCCCGGGTGACGAGGGGAAGTGCCGCGGGCGGGACCGGCGCACCTGACGCTGCGGCGGCGTCTCGACCGCAGACCACCTACGGGAGACGGGCGCATCAGGGGCGCGGCATGCGGCGGGCTCGAATCCCGCACCGTGTCGAGTGTTCTCCGGGGGCCGACCGCATGCTGTTTCGGGAAGGCACCGTGTGGGTGCCGTCAGATTTCTTCTTGCAGAGTGGCGGGGATCTTGTACTGCGCGGCCGGGGGTTCTTGCCCCGGGACGTGCAGGCGCAGGAAACCCAGCAGCTCGTCGATGTGACGTTGCAGGGCGCGGATCAGGCGGATCGCGTCGCGGAAGCGCAGTTTGTCGTCGGCGGCCTGTTCCTCCAGGGCGACGACACGTTCGCGCAGTTTCGCGACTTCTCGTGCCTGCCAAGCGGTGACGGCGCCGATGACGGTGGCGAGGGCGACACCGGTCGCCTGGATCAGTTCAGGGCTCAACCACGTCACCGTGTGCCTCGCTTATCGTCGCGGTGACCGGAGTGACCGACGGTCGAATGATCGCTCCGGCGATGACCGGGGTGGCCAGGCCGTAGAGGGTCAGCAGGGTCTCGACCCAGGCGGTGTCTACCTCGCGGCCGAGCAGATAGGCGATCACGCCGGTGACGGCGACGAGCACCGACCGGATCAGTGCCGGTTCGGGCACCTTGCTGATACGCACGATGATTCCTTTCCAAGTTCACGGAACGCGCCGTCAGATTCGCCCTTCGGCGATGTCGCGGTTCAGGGCTTGCGCCAGCGCGCGGGCGTGGCCGCCACGGACGTAGTCGTCGGTGTGGCGGCCGTCGACGAGATAGCCGCGGGCGTAGGCGACAGCGCCGGCCCATTCCCGCCAGTTCGCAGGCGACCACCAGCGCTGCAGCTGATTACGGAGCGCGGTGTCGAACATGCGCTGCGCCCAGCGCAGGGCGGCGTTCGCGTCGGCGAAACTGAAGAAGGCGCTCAGGTCGGCGATGGTGCGCAGGGGGTTGCCTGCGGGGAGCGCGGTGATGGGGTCGCCCGGGGCCGCTGCCCAGTAGGCAGGGATGTTCGTGATCGGGCGTTCGCCGACCACACCGTAGCCGCCGGGATCGTTGTCACCGAGATATTTCCCGGCGGGTCGGCGCGGGTCGGCGATCAGCGCGCAGGCGATTACCTCGCGGCCTGGATGTTCGCCCCGGCCGATCTCGGCGGCGAGGTCGCCAGCCACTGCGGCGCCTTGCGAATAGCCTGCCAGCACAACGGGGTTCGGCGATCTGTCGACGGCCGCCAGCAGCGCTCGCTTGCCGGCGGCAACGCTCTCTGTATAGCTCACGTGGGTGCCGTAGTCGGCGGGGTAGGCGACCATGCGGGTGGTGAAGATCGACTTGTTCAGCGCGTCGGTGAACGCGGTGGTGACGCCGTCGCCGCCCGGATTCCAGGTGCCGCCGACCACCAGCACATCGACGGTGCGGGAGTCCCAGCTGGGACGGGGTGAACGGCTGGACCAGAACGACATGAGGGAACCTCTCTGCGACGTGACGTGGGTGGTCCCGCTCCGGACGGCTCGTCCGGAGCGGGACCGAATCGCCCCTGCGCGGCGGCGACGTCTACGACCGCGGAAGGAGTGCGGGAGACGGGCGCGTCAGGGGCGGGCATGCGGCAGGCTCTCAACCCGCTTCGGTCGAACGCGCTTCTTTCGGGGGCAGGCCGCATGGATCAGGGGGCGCGAGGCGCCCACGACAAAGCCCTCGCTCCCGGATCAGGGGCGAGGGCTCTTCAGGGAAAAGCTATTTGTGGTGGCGGCCGGGGGCCAGCTGGCGCAGCATGTGCCCGGAACTGGAGGTCGGCCACAGGCACTGGTACGGATATTCGGTCGGCATGCCGGGAATCCACCCGAGTCTGTTCAGCAGGTGCGGCGGGATCAGGCTGAGATCCTCGTCGCTCAGATGCTGCAGGCGCCAACCGAGCAGGAAATCGGTCACCCCGAGTATCGCCGACACGTCGGCCACTCGGGTCCCGATCTCGAGCGCATCGCGTAGATCCGCGAGGGGGATCAGCCGCTGCGACACGACATGGTGCACCTGCATCTCTATCCGACCCCGCCACAGATCACCGTCCAGTGCGGCGATGAGCTCCGGCGACTCGGCCATCTCGATGTGCGCGATCGAATGCGCGATGACCTCGTTACGTACCCGGCCCGACAGATCCGCTTGGATCAACATGGCACGGTCGGCGATCGACCAGTACGAAACGAAGTCGTACACAATCACCGAATCGACACGAATTCCTTGACTGAACGCAACCTCGTGGGCATTGAACCCATTGCGCTGCACCGCTATACCTGGTAAGTCCGGCATCTCCGCGTCGGACTCGTCCTCAACACCCATGGGGAAACACAACTCTCACACTCGCTGCTCGACAGGATCTGTCGCACCCATGCCACCCCGACAGCGACGGATGCCAGACCTGAACTCACCGCGAGATGGAGTGTGCCCCGACGAAGGGTGGGCGCAGCGAGCGCCAGCGATCCACGGCCCCCGCTACCACCTGCAGGTCTTCGAGGCAGATATCCGAGAAGTCGACATGACCAGCACGGAACGCCTTCTGCCTGTGCGCCGGCTCCGCGTCACGGAACCCGCGCTCGTACTCACGGGGAGGAGGATCCTCCGCCGGACTGCCCGACTCGTCGGGGGTGAACGCATCGAACGCACCTGACACAGGAAACCTCATCCAACAGTCGAAATCCGCGAAGCCCTCGGTCGAGAGCACGCGTCTATTCTACCGTCGGGAAAGAAGTAAGCCGACGTCAGGACCTGTCGGTGAACTGCGGGTACCGAACCGAACTTGTTGTCGCTGAACGATTTTGCGCATGGCGAAGCCCGCTGGAACTATCTTCTATCACCGGCGATCGAGTGTCAACTCCTGTCGCAAAGTTTCTCGAAATGCCTGGTAAAAGCGGGTCTTACAGTCGAGCCAGCTTTGCTTTCGGGACGAATCAGGCTCTGGCTTAAGCGAATCGGCTGTGCCCCAAGGCGGCCAGACGCCCATGCGACACACGACAGCGGGGCGCCGGCCACATCGACCGACGCCCCGCTGGGCACTGCAATCACTATGCGTTCTTCACTCGCTGTCGCACCGGGAGCGCCCGGTGCGCATCAAGCACCTGGCCGACGACGAACAGTTCCGGCCACTCCGGCGCCCACGGTCCCGGCACCGGGGCGATCAACCCCGCCTCCCGCAGAGTGCGCATCCGCCGGGCATTGAGGTTCTGGTACCCCTCCCCGAGCCGTTGCGCCAGCTTGCAGATCCCGGAAACATTGAGGCGCACCGCCCTCGCCTTGACGACCAGGTCGGAATCCGCCGCCGCAACCTGCGCCGGCGGGCACACCACCGCTTCGGCGGCCGCCACCGCGGCGGCGATCTCGGCGGGCGCCTGCTCGACGCCTTCCGTCATGGCGAAGGCGACGATATTGCGCTGCAGCCACTCCGCGATACCCGCAATGCTCGCCGCACCGCTGTAGTCGATGGCGCGCTGCTCACATACCAGCCGCACCCAGGAGACCAGCACGGCCTGGAGTTCGTCCTCCACTCGCGCCGCGGCGGGGTTGAACGGAAGTCGTTGCTCCCGTGCACCATTGCGCGTGCGATAGTCGACGGCTCCGAAGCGGGTCTGTCGGGTCCGCGCGTCCGACAGATCCTCAGCCAGGTCGGGAATGGCACCGAGGGTCCCCGCCAGCTCCCTGGCGATGTCTCGATCGATATAGAGGTGAGCGTCGTCGACCCACCTGTCCAACGGCGTCACGCCACACGAATCCTCCCGCATGCGGCTCGACGCCGTTCCGGCACCGCTCGCACCCATGTACACACTCCTTCGGTCGAAATCTCAGACACCAAGCGCTGTGGGACGTGAGCCTTCGGCATGCCTGGTCAGAGTCGAGCCGCTCCCCCTACCGAGATACACGGTCCAACACTCGTTGTATGCAACGTTGTTACAACCGGTATGTCAAGCCGAACGGTCTCACCGCCTACCCAGCATGGCTGCAGCACAATCCATTGCCCCCTCTATCCGCGATGATGGACAACGACCCAGGCGAAGTCTGCGAACCTGCCCTGCATACAATTCATGCATCAGTGCAAACAACCTGCTACCATCGCTGCATGGTCAGACAACGGAGCGCGGTGGTCCCGCCCGAGGTCAGCGCCACCCTGCGACTGGCTCGCAAGGAGCGCGAGATGTCGATGGACCGCGCCGCGAAAGCAGCCCGGATCAGCACTAGTCTGTGGACCCAGGTCGAGAACGGAACGCAGTACAAGCGAGGGCAGAAGGTGCCCGCCAGCACCACGGCCGAGACGCTGCAGGCGATGGCCGAGGCCGTCGGGGTCGATGCGATGCCGCTTCTGAAACAGGCTGGGCTGGAGGCTGTTCCGGCCGAGCGCGCTCGGCCGCAGGTCCAGGAGGGCATCGTCGACCTGTCGGGTCTGTCCGAGGGGGACCTGCAGATCGTCGCGGCCTATGTGAACGGGCTGCGGGCGGCGAGGAACAGCGAATAGCTGGTGGTCGAAACAACGAATGCCCCCGCTGGCCGACGGGGGTATTCGTCACTCGTCCATCAGGACGGGCAGTTGACCGTGTACTCCCACTGGGTGTCGTCCTGGCCGCTGACGCGGACGGTCACCGTGGTGGCCGACCCGGCCGGGAGTGAGACCACCGCGGAGCCGGTGCCCTGGTTGATGTTGTCGCCGATGTAGCCGGTGTCGAGCACCTGGCCGCCCTCGTAGAAGACCTGGATGCGATCGGGGATGTTCAGCGTCTCGTACGAGAGCACGAACGAGGTAGGCCCGGTGACGCCGAGCTGGTGCACGGTGTTCGTCACCCCTTCCCCGCCGGACTTCGTCGAACTGTTGCACGGCTGCACAGTCTCCGAGGACCCACTCGAACTCCCACCGAGGATCCCACTACCCGTATCGAGCAGATCGCCGAGAATCCCACTCCCGGTGTCGATCACGCCACTGCCGGTACCGCCACTCCCCGTGTCGGCACCGGCCAACCCAGGTAGCACCATCACCGACCACGCCGCCGCTGCCATCGTGATTGCCGCTGTTCGTTTCAACGCTTCCTCCACACCATTTCTCGCACAAAGAATCATCAGGTGAAACGCGTTGGGCGACCGCAGGATCCGTCGCCCGGTCGAGCAGAGAAAGTTCTAGTGCCGCGTCAAGCAACGTTGGGTAGGTAATCCGACCGCCGGATCTTCGAGCCGACCGCGAAGTCGCGGATAGGTCCGGCATGCTGGTTACGCCAGCTGGAAGTGAGGCTGCGGAGCGTTTCGCTGCATGCTTCGATTGCTGCGACAGCTGCCAGCATTGGGTTCTCCCCGCCAGCGGGGTAGCCGCTGAAGCGGCGCGTCCACCGACCCGGTGTCCGGCTGGAGAGGTTCAGGCTGGCAATACGACTTGGTTCGACTCCAATTATCGTAGTGATATGCTCGGGTTTAAGGTGCGGGTGTGTGAGGATTAGTTGAATGTCAATTATTTCAGGCTTCTCACTGTACGAGAAAAACGTCGTATGCTCGCGCTCTTCGTTATCTGACGACGTCATGATTTCTTCCTTCCACCCATTCACTGCCTGACATATAACCATGCACACAGCCGAAAGGCCGTATATCCCGATTCGGGATATACGGCCTTTCGCTTGCGGAGAACTCAGCGCAGGGTGGCGGTGAGGTGGGGGAAGCCCTTTTTGGGGTGGAGGATGGAGAGGTCCCAGCCGGTTTCTGCCTGGTCGGCGTAGATGTTGATCGCCGACGGGAGGAAGATGGGCTTGCCGAATTTGACCGCGTAGGTGGTCTTTTCGGGGATTCGGCCCTCGACGGTGGCGAGGATGGTGGCGGCCGACCACATGCCGTGGGCGATGGTCTGGGGGAAGCCCATGGCCTTGGCGCCCAGGCCGGAGATGTGGATCGGGTTGCGGTCGCCCGAGGCGGCGGCGTAGCGGTTGATGATCTTCTGATCGACGCGCTGCACGCGCAGCGGGGGCGGGGGGACCTCGTCGGCGGGGGGTGCCGACTTGGGGCCGCCGGAGAGCGAGGTGCGCTGCTGGTGCAGCATGGTCGAGACCTGGCGCCAGACCAGTTCGCGACCCACCCGGATCTCGGTCACCGCGTCGATCAGCAGGCCCTTCGGGTGTTCCCGGAGGTTCTCGATGTGGGCGGTGAAGTCGAGCGGCTCGGCGACGGAGATCTCGCGGGTGCGCTCGATGACGTTCTCGAGGTGCACGGAGCCGACCGCGGTGAACGGGAAGTCCCGTGCCACAAGCAGTTCCATCATCAGCGGGAACGACAGGATGAACGGGTACGTCAGCGGCAGGGTGTCGCTGAAACGCAGCCCGGTCGCGTGGCAGTAGGCCGCCAGGTGATCGGGGTCGACCTGGAAACCGTCGAGGACGACGCGGCGGTCGGGCAGGGTGGGCTTGCGACCCGAGAGCGGGCCGGGCAGCGGGACGGCGCCGAGTGCCGCCTTCGCGTAGAGGCCGCCGTTCTTCGGGACCTCGGACAGGGTGATCGTCTGGGTCATCAGGCGCCGATCAGGCTCTGACCGCAGACGCGAACCACGTTGCCGCTCACCGCGTTCGACGCCGGGCTGGCGAAGTAGGCGATGGTCTCGGCGACGTCGACGGTCTGGCCGCCCTGCAGCAGCGAGCTCATCAGGCGGCCGGCCTCGCGGGTGCCGACGGGGATGGCGGCGGTCATGGCGGTCTCGATGAAGCCGGGGGCCACCGCGTTGATGGTGATGCCCTTCTCGGCCAGCAGTGGGGCCTCGGCGTCGACCATGCCGATGACACCGGCCTTGGAGGCGCCGTAGTTGGTCTGGCCGCGGTTGCCCGCGATGCCCGCGATGGAGGACACGTCGATCACGCGGCCGCCCTCCTTGAGCACACCCTTGGCGACCAGGCCGGAGGTGATGCGGTGCGGGGCTGCGAGATTGACGTTGATGACCGAGTTCCAGCGGCCCTCGTCCATGTTGGCGAGCAGCTTGTCGCGGGTGATACCGGCGTTGTGCACGACGATGTCGATGCCGCCGAAACGCTCGGTGGCGAACTCGGCCAGGCGCTCGGCGGCGTCGGGAGCGGTGACGTCGAGGGCCAGGGCGGTGGCGCCGACCTTGTTGGCGGTCTCGGACAGGGCCTCGCCTGCGGCGGGGATGTCGGCGACGATGACGGTGGCGCCGTCACGGGCGAAGACTTCGGCGATGGTGGCGCCGATGCCGCGGGCGGCACCGGTCACCACGGCGACCTTGCCCGCGAGGGGCTTGTCCCAGCTGGCGGGGGCGGTGGAATCGTCCTTGCCGACCCGGATGACCTGGCCGTCGACGAAGGCGGACTTGCCCGAGAGCAGGAAGCGCAGGGTGGACTCGAGGCCGGTCGCGGCGGCGCCCGCCTCGGGGTGCACGTAGACCAGCTGGCCGGTGGCGCCGCGCAGCAGTTCCTTGGCGATCGAGCGGCTGAAGCCCTCGAGCGCGCGCTGGGCGATCTGCGCGTCGACCGAGCCGACGAGCTCGGGGGTGGTGCCGAGCACGACGACACGCCCCGAAGGTGCGAGGTTGCGCATGGCGGGCTGGAAGAATTCGAACAGCTGCGACAGGCCCTCGATGGAGTCGATGCCGGTGGCGTCGAAGACCAGCGCGCCGTACTTGGTGCCCGAGTCGAGCGAATCGGCGACGGTGTAGCCGTCGGCCAGCAGGGCGCGGACCGGCTCGGCGAGGCGACCCTTGCCACCCAGCAGGACGGGGCCGGGCAGTGCGGGCTCGCCGGCCTTGTAGCGGCGCAGCTCAGCCGGCTGGGGCAGGCCCAGCTTGCTCGCCAGGAACGCGCCGGGGGCGGAGTGGATGAAGGATCCGTAGAGGTTGGGTGCACCCTTGCTCTTGGCTGCCACTGTTCCTACCTTCTCTGTGCTCGACGTGTTGTATGACCGTGCTCGCCCAGTGTCCCCCGGGTGAATCACATTTGCGGGTACGGTGTCGACAAACGAACTTACTCCAGAGTAAGTTTAATGTAAACCGATACGCCCGGCGTATCCGGAACCGACGAGACCATGGAGAACTCGAGTGACAAGCAAAGCCCGCTCGGCGACGGCCAAGGCCAAGACCCCTGCCAAGACCGCGAAGACCCAGCGTCCGGTCGCGATCGTTGGCGGTAACCGCATTCCGTTCGCTCGCTCCGACAAGGCCTACGCCAAGGCCTCCAACCAGGACATGTTCACCGCCACCCTGGACGGACTGGTCAGCCGGTTCGGCCTGCAGGGCGAGCGCCTCGGCATGGTCGTCGGTGGCGCGGTGCTCAAGAAGGTCGGCGAGCACAGCCTGATCCGCGAGAGCGTGCTCGGCTCCAAGCTCTCCCCCTACACCCCCGCCCACGACCTGCAGCTCGCCTGTGGCACCGGCCTGCAGTCCATCGCGACCGTCGGTGACGCCATCGCGATGGGCCGCATCGAGTCCGGCATCGGCGGCGGCACCGACACCACCTCCGACGCGCCGATCGGCGTCAGCGAGGACATGCGCGAGTGGATGCTCACCGCCAACCGCGCCAAGACCAACAAGGACCGGCTCAAGCTGGTCGGGCAGCTGCGCCCCTCGTTCCTCGGCATCGAGATCCCGCGCAATGCCGAGCCGCGCACCGGGCTGTCGATGGGTGAGCACGCCGCCATCACCGCCAAGGAGTTCGGCATCGCCCGCGAGGCGCAGGACGAGCTGGCCTACCTCTCGCACAAGAACATGGCCGCCGCCTACGACCGGGGCTTCTTCGACGACCTGATCACCCCGTTCCTCGGCCTGACCCGCGACGACAACCTGCGTCCGGGCTCCACCGTGGAGAAGCTGGCCACCCTCAAGCCGGTGTTCGGCACCAAGCTGGGCGACGCCACCATGACCGCGGGCAACTCGACCCCGCTCACCGACGGCGCGTCGGCGGTGCTGCTGTCCACCGAGGAGTGGGCCACCGAGCGCAACCTGCCGGTGCTGGCGCACCTGGTGGACTCCGAGGTCGCCTCGGTGGACTACATCCACGGCCCCGACGGCCTGCTGATGGCGCCCACCTACGCGGTGCCGCGTCTGCTGGCCCGCAACGGCCTGACCCTGCAGGACTTCGACTACTACGAGATCCACGAGGCCTTCGCCTCGGTGGTGCTGTGCACGCTGGCCGCGTGGGAGTCCGACGCCTACTGCAAGGAGCGCCTGGGCCTCGACGGCGCGCTGGGCTCGATCGACCGCAGCAAGCTCAACGTCAACGGCTCCTCGCTGGCCGCGGGCCACCCGTTCGCCGCCACCGGCGGCCGCATCGTCGCCTCGACCGCGAAGATGCTGGCGGAGAAGGGCTCCGGCCGCGCACTGGTCTCCATCTGCGCCGCGGGCGGCCAGGGCGTCGTGGCGATCATCGAGCGGTAGTCACACACTAAAGGCCACGGCGGGTGCTTTCTGGCAGTCGAAAGTACCCGCCGTCGGCGTTCTCAGAGGGAATAGGACGGCTACTCCAGTTCGGCGCGACGCAACCGCAGCTCGCGCACTACCCGGTTCCTGGGCGAACCGGTGAATGGCAGGCGATCGAAATCAACTGTGGCAGCGGCTCGTAGGGCAATGCGCTGTGCGGATACCGCAGCTTTGCGGGGCAGTCCTATCTCTCCCGCGAAATCGAGCCAATGCTTCACTCGCAGGTTCTTCGTTCGCCCCGCTATCGGCAACGCCATCGATTCGTCGCCATAGATCAGGGTGCAGGGGATGTCATAGATCGGCGAGATCTCCCAACGCCCCACGATGTCCCGCAGCACCCCGATGTTCTTTCCATGCAGGTCACCGTTGCCGGTCAGCCAGGCAAACAGATACTGCAGGTACAGGCTTCGAACTGCTACCAGCGGCGCTCCAACTATCCCCGCGACTGCCGTCACGACATCGACAGCGTCGATGTTGTATTTGGCCGATGGCGGTAGTCCCAGAACCTGGGTAGCGTCCTCGAACGCCAGTCGCTGCCACCCATCATTCTCGTAGATGCGATCGAATCGGCGGACGAGAAGGCCGGGCCGGTCACTCCTGTCACACACGAGATCAGCTTGCGCGACCGGAAGTTTCATCACCCGTGCGGCAGCCAGATGTGCCGCCTCGTTATCGATCAGGTGGGGAAAACCCGACTGCGACAGCTTCAGGATGAATCGACCGAATCCAGCCGCGACCGGCGTGCTGATCATCGATGCACTCGCCTTGTTCTGCACGCCGGGAATTGCCTGCCGGTCGACATCGTCGACCAGCCGATCGAAGTCCAGGTCTTCGGCCGACGCACAATCGGCCAGCGCTGGGCCGTCGGCGAGTTCCTCGCCCGCAGGAATGACCTGCACGTCACCCGGGACGTCTGCCCCGACAGCGAGCAGCAGACTGAGTTCGTCGTCAGCGCTGGTCTTCACAGCCCGGCGCAGAACCGTCAAGCGGTGCCCTTCCGGAAGCAGACCGGCAAAGAACGGCGGCAGCGAGCCTGATCCATTCCTGATCACTGCGGTGCCGACCGGAAGGGTGGATGCCACCGGATCTCCGGCGTAACCGGGTATGTACGCGAACTCGGTCCCCCCGGCACTTGTCCGGTTGATCGAGGCCGCGAGTTGACCCGCCTTGTAGACATCGGCGCTACCCACTCGGCGCAATGATTCGAGGTCCGTCATCACGCTACCCGCAACGTCAGCCCCACCGCCCCGGCGACCGCAGCCACGGTCCCGATACTGGTCGAGCCGGTACCGTGCTCGATGTCGCGCACTGTGCGTGTGGAGGTATCGGCGATCTCCGCGAGTTGTTCCTGCGTCAGCGCGAGTCTGCGACGCTCAGCACGTATGCAGGATCCGATTTCCCCCAACGCCTCCACCCAGGCCTCCTATGATAGGCAGAATTCTGCCGAACTACCCTCGACAACGGAGTACATTACCCCCAGCCAATAGTTTCAGCAATATTCTGCCGATTTGCAGCGCAGACGGTGAGCAGCTGCAACCCCGGGGGGCATTCGGCAGTATTCTGCCGAATGCCGGACGGGTGCACAATTGCCGCGACTCTACAGAAGGTGACCACACACAGCGAAAAAGCCGCGGCGGCATCCGGTTACGGGTGTCGCCGCGGCCTTTCTCGCGGGTCAGCTGTTGCAGAAGGGGATGGGGTGGGGGCCTGCGGTGCCGCCGCAGAGGATGACCTTCAGGAGGCCCACCGGGGCGTCGAGGAGGGCGGAACCGGTGCCGCCGGAGCCGGATTCGGCGATGGCGGTCGGGGTGGAGGTGGCCGGGGCGGCCAGGGCGGTGGGGGCGGCGGTGGCGATGCCGGCGAGGGCGGCGGTGGCGACCAGGAGACGGATCATTCGGTGATGCATTGATGAGCCTTTCGAGACTTCGAGTTCTGTGACCGGGATGTCGGGTGCTGCTACCGGGCTGTCGAGACCGGTTGTGGATGCATCCGTTGTCAGCGGCACATCGGGTTCGGGTGCGGCTGGCTGGAACCCCAGGGGCCGCAGATCAGGAGTTTGATGAAGCCGAGGGGGAAGTCGATGAGGGCGGAACCGGTGCCCGCGGAGCCGGACTCGGCGATGACGGCGGGGGCGGCGGGTGCGGGGGCGGCGAGCGCGGGGGCGATGCCGCCCGCGGCGATGCCCGCGACGGCGGCGGTGGCTACCAGGATTCGTGCCATACGACGGTGCATTGACTGGCCTTTCGAGAATTTTGTGGAGCTGATCAACACATCGGGTGACTCGAAGTTGTTGTTCCGCCTAACTTTCAGGGGCTTGACTAGTGCGCGCCGATCGCTTCGGCGAGCAGCGGCCAGGAATTGTGCAGATCCTCTTCCCAGTACTTCCAGGTGTGGGTGCCCGCCGGACGGAAGACGGTCTGGGCGGGGATATTCAGCTCGTGCAGGCGGGCGGCCAGGCGCTGGGTGCACAGGTTGGTGGCGGCCTCGATGGCGCCGCCGAGCAGGATCTGGTCGGTGAGGCCGATGACCTTGCCGGGGCTCGCGCCCGCCGGGATCTGTTCGGCGACGCCGGGCAGGCCGGTGGCACTGGAGAGGTAGATCGCCTTGCCGCGCAAGCCTTCCGCGTTCAGGTAGGCGTCGTTGGCGCGCCAGGCCGGGTCGCCGGGCGGGCCCCACATATTGGCGGGATCGGCACCGGCGCGGGCGAAGACGAGGTCGACGTAGGCGCGGCCCATCGGGTCGGAGACCGAGGCGCAGCCGCTGTAGGCGCCGACGGCGCGGTAGCGGTCGGGGGCGGCGATGGCCAGGTTGAGCACGGCGGTGGCCGACATGGACAGTCCGGCAATGGCATTGACGCCGGTGGTGTTCAGGGTGGCGTCGATGATCGGGGGCAGTTCCTCGGTGAGGAAGGTCTGCCACTGGTGGCGGCCGAGCTTCGGGTCGTCGCGCTGCCAGTCGGTGTAATAGGAGAACTTGCCCGCGGCCGGGGTCACCACGTTGACGTTCTTGTCGGCGAAGAACTGCACGATGTCGGTCTGGGTGTACCAGTTCGCGATGTCCTCGCCGCCGCCCGCGCCGTTGAGCAGATACAGGGTGGGGCGGGGCTCGCTGGTGTCGTAGGGGGTGATGACCTGCAGGGGGATCACCCGGCCCATGGCCGCGGAGTACACGTGCAGGGTCTGCTGACGTTGGCCGGGCCGGTCGATGTGGTCCAGGCGTGAGGCGTCGGCACCGGCCGTCGCGGTCGGCAACAGCAGCAGGGCCGCGGCGGCGGCCAGGGCACGGAGGAGCACGGGGAAAGTCCTTACAGCGAGGGGATACTGCCGAGCCACCGGGACGACAGCGCGAATCGTCCCGGTGGCCTGGTGCTACGCGATCAGCTACCGATCAGATTGCGCAGCACGTCGGAGAGGATGTCCGACAGCGAGCCGGTGGAGCTCAGCTGTCCATCCGAGGAGCCGAGGCCGTTCTCGCCCAGGCTGCCGATCACCGTCTCGCCCGCGTTGGCCGCGCGCGCGGTGAAGCAGGCGGTGAGGTTGGGCATCTCGTTGCCGACACCCACGGTGCCCGCGACGCCGACGCCACCGCTGGTGATCTGCTGGCCCGCCTTGACGCTGTCGGGCACCGGGTAGGTGATGGTGAGCGTGACCGGGTTGCCGGAGTTGACGAACCAGCCGGTGCTGGTGACCTTCCAGCCGCCCGCGTTGGGGACCGGGGTGACGTCTTCGGTGACCTGGCCGCCGATCGCGTGGTAGGCGGTGATGGTGGTCTTGACCGGGGCGCCGAAGCCGGTCGGCGGGAAGTCGGTGATGGTGTTGACGTACGGGTTGCCGATGCCGGTGGTGCCCACGATCACCTTGTAGGTGACGGTGGTACCCACGCCGATTTCCTCGGCACTGGCGACCTTGTCGTAGACGTGGGTGACACCGACGGTGCTGGCGTCCTTCTTGGTCGCGTGACTGCTGACCGAGCAGTCGCCCGCGGCCGTGGCGACGCCGGCACCGAGCCCTACGCCGACACCGGCGACGACGAGCGCGGTGGTGGCGACGCCAGCGGCGAGACGCGAAGTCCGGATCATGTTTTCCTCCAAAGCCCTGCTCCATCCCCCTTCTGGCGACACCGTAGCGGCCGGACTGGACGGTTGTCCGGGAAAACAAGAACGTGTTCTCACTTTTGTGGAACATAATCGTTTTACTCTTGCGGCGGCGTTGTCGCAGGTAGGATTCGCGCGCTCGCGGCCTCCCGCCGGATGGCAGGAGGCCGCGGTCCGCGAGGGGGTTACTTCTGCGGCAGCTCGTTGTGGCCGCCGAAGGCCTTGCGCATGGCCGAGAGCATCTTGTCGGCGTAGAGCGCCTCACCGCGCGAGGAGAAGCGCTGGAACAGCGCGGCCGAGAGCACCGGGACCGGGACCGCGGTGTCGATGGCGGCGTCGATGGTCCAGCGACCCTCGCCGGAATCGGACACCCGGCCGCTGAACGAGTCCAGGTTGGGGTCGGCGAACAGGGCGCCCGCGGTGAGATCGAGCAGCCAGGACGCCACCACCGAGCCGCGCCGCCACACCTCGGTGATCTCGGGGATGTCCAGGTCGTACTGGTAGTACTCGGGGTGCTCGAGCGGGGTCTCCTCGGCGGAGTGCTCGCCGTCACCGTGCGCGGCGCCCATATTGGCGTGCTGGAGGATGTTGAGGCCCTCGGCGTAGGCCGACATCGCGCCGTACTCGATGCCGTTGTGCACCATCTTCACGAAATGACCGGCACCGGCCGGGCCGCAGTGCAGCCAGCCCTGCTCGGACGGGGTCGGCTCGCCGGTGCGGCCCGGGGTGCGCGGCGCGGCCTCGACACCGGGGGCGATCGACTGGAACAGCGGCTCGAGGTATCGCACCTGCTCGGCCTCGCCACCGATCATCAGGCAGAAGCCGCGCTTCAGGCCGAACACACCACCGGAGGTGCCGATGTCGAGGTAGTGAATCCCCTTGGGCGCCAGCGCCTTCGCGCGCTTGATGTCCTCGTGGTAGCGGCTGTTGCCGCCGTCGATGATGATGTCGCCCGGCTCGAGCAGCTCGGCCAGCTCGTCGATCGCGGCGCCGGTCGCGCCGGCGGGGATCATCACCCAGACCACCCGGGGCGCGTCGAGCATGCCGACGAACTCCTTCAGGTCGGTGCTGCCCTGGAAGCTGTCGCCGAGCTCCTCGGAGAGCTCGTCGATGTGGCCCTGGTGGCGCTCGTGACCCACCGCGGTGTTCCCGTCGGCCACGATGCGGCGCACGATATTGGCCCCCATCCGGCCGAGGCCGATCATTCCCAGCTGCATCAGTTCTCCCTCGTTGTCCGGTCCGTGGTGGCGAGTCTCACCCCCGATTGTCGCGCGCGGGCACCCGCCGGTCGCTGGCGGCCGTCCACTACCGTCCGGAAATTCCCCGGAAACGGCTGTAACGCCCCGCTCCGGGCCGCGATAAACAGATCGGCTCCGTGTAGTTGCCAGACCCCCGACCCGGCAACTACGCGGAGCCTTCGTACGTCCGCCCCCGATCGCCGGGCTGCCGAGAATGCCGACGCGCATTACCCTTGGCCGGGGCCCCGCAAACATCGGGAGCTGAACAATTCGACGGAAGGACCTCCGTGCCCACCGAGTCGACCGCCGGGCAACCGGCCGACCGAAGGGGCGAGGTCGGACTACGCAAGTTGCTCGAAGCAAATCGCACTTTCGATGCCGACACCACCGCCCTGCCCACCATGCCCCTGAGCACTGTCACCCGTGACCGCTGGTCGAGCGCGCCGCAGCCGCCCACCCAGCCCGGTGACCAGCAGCAACTGATCAAGCGGATCGGCATCGCGGTGGGCGCGGTGCTGGCCCTCGGAACCGCCGCCTACCTGGCCGACCTGGCCTTCAGCGCCGGAGAGGTGCCGCGCGGCACCATCGTCGCCGGAGTGGATGTCGGCGGGATGGACAAGGCCGAGGCCGACGCACTGCTGCACGACCAGCTCGGCCCGCGCGCCGAACAGCCGCTGGCGGTGCGCATCGGTGACGTGCAGTCGAGCATGGTGCCCGCCACGGCGGGCCTGCAGGTGGACTGGGACGGCACCTGGGACGCGGTCGGCGACCAGCCGCTCAATCCGGTCAGCAGGCTGGTGTCACTGTTCGGCAGCCGCGAGGTGCAGGTGGCCAGCGCCGTCGACACCGCCGCGCTCGACGAGCAGCTCGCGCAGTTCCGCACCCACGACAACCCGACCGTCGAGGGCACCGTGCGCTTCGACAACGGCACGCCGGTCGCGGTCGCCCCCGTGCCGGGCCGGGTGCTCGACACCGAGGGCGCGCGCGCCGAGATCACCACGCACTGGGCCGAGGGCAATGCCCTGGATCTGCCCGTGGTGGCGGCGCCGGTCGCGGTGCGCATCGAGGCAGTGCAGGCGGCGCTGGCGCAGATCGCGAATCCGGCCATCGCCGCGCCGATCGTCGTGTCCGGCAAGGACATCCGGGCCGAGCTCTCGCCCGTGCAGATCGCGAGCGTGCTCAGCTTCGTACCCGACGGCAACGGCGGGCTGGCCCCGAAGATCGACAACGACGCCGTGATCGCCGCGCTCGCACCGCAATTGGCGGCCTCCGAGATCGAACCCAAGGACGCCACGTTCACCGTGGGCGCGGGCAAGCCCACCGTGGTGCCCGCGGTGGTGGGCGAGAAGGTCGACTGGGCCAAGACACTGGAGAAGCTGCCCTCGCTGCTGAGCCTGTCCGGGGATCGCACCGTGGCGGCGGTCTACGAGCGCATCGAGCCCAAGCTCACCACCGAGGCCGCCGAGGGGCTGGGCATCACCGAGATGATCGGCGAGTTCACCACCGGTGGCTTCAGCGGCCCGTCCGGGGTGAACATCCGCACCGTCGCCGCCAAGGTGGACGGCGCGGTGGTGAAGCCGGGAGATACGTTCTCGCTCAACGAGTTCACCGGTCCGCGCACCGCGGCCGAGGGCTACGTGGAGTCGGGCATCATCGACAAGGGCAGGCCGAGTACGGCCGTCGGCGGCGGCATCAGCCAGTTCGCCACCACGCTGTACAACGCCGCCTACTTCGCCGGGATGGAAGACGGCGGGCACACCGAGCACAGCTACTACATCTCGCGGTACCCGGCGGCGCGCGAGGCGACCGTGTTCGACGGCGCGATCGACCTGGCCTTCCGCAACACCTACGCGACCGGCGTCTATATCCAGACGGTGGCCACCGGCTCCGACATCACCGTGCGCCTGTGGGGCACGAAAACCGTTGACGTGGAGTCGATCACCGGCGAGAAGACCAAGCCGACCGAGCCCAACGAGATCACCCTGCCCAAGGGCAAGGACTGCATCGCCACCGAGGGCGCGCCGGGCTTCACCATCTCCGACACCCGGGTGATCACCGATCGCAAGACCGGCGCCCAGGTGTCGCGGCACACCCGCACGGTGAAGTACGACCCGATCCCGGTGGTCAAGTGCGAGTGAGGATTTCCTAGCAGGAGCAATCGCATCCGCAGTCGCCGCAGCAGCCGTCGTCACCGCAGCAGCTGCAGCAGTCGCCGCACGCGCTGCCGCAGTCGCAGCAACTGCCGCAGTCGCAGCGCTTTATCCACGCGTCCTTCTGCTCGCCGGTGCACGGGCTGGTGTGGTCGAAGCAGCAGGCCAGACCGGTGCAGTACAAACCGAGGACGACCCCGCCCGCCTTGAACGGTCCGGGGCGCGTGGGGCCGGGCCGCTGCGGGGCCTGGTGTGCGGAATGCGGCTGGGCCGCGGCGGAAGTGCGGCAGGCGTGACCCACCGCGATCCCCAGGCCGGTGCCGATGCGCCGCAGCAGGGCGGTCAGCGGGTCGAGTAGTGCCCAGCGCACGGTGGGCAGCTGGTCGAGTTCGGCGGCGGCGGCGGTGCGGCGGATGATCCGCTCGCTCTCGCGCACCAGCTGGTAGGCGCGGGGCATGTCGGTGCCGGTGGCTTCGAGGGGGTTGAAGCGGCCGCGGGCGAGGTCGCGTTCGCGGTCTTCGATGGCGTCGGCCAGGTGGGCGATGCGGCCGATGTGGCGGCCGATTTCCTGAAGGGCGGCAACGTTTTCCGGGCGGCCCCCCAAGGTGGCGGTGTGGCCGAACAGGGTGGCCGCGCAGAGCTGGGTGGGGCCGGTGAGATCATCGAGGGTGACCGGTGCGAGGTCGGCACGCGGCCCAGCTTGGGGCGTTGGGCCGGGCTCAGCCGCACCCATGTTCACGCGCGGTTCGGAAGCATCCAGCCCCGTCCGAGCAGCGGCCGTACGCGGCACCTCGAGCTGGGACCGCCCGGAGCTCACCGCCCGCTGGGCCGCGTGCCGGTCCAGCACGGTCCGCATTGCCAGCGCCTCGAGGCGGGGCTGGTCGGCGATGGCGGTCAACAGGGGTTGGGCGTCGAGGCCGATCCGATCGGCTTCGCGCAGGGCGTGCGCGGTCCACGCGTTCGACATTCGGCGCATGGGACGGCGGGCGAGGGCGGCGGCGTCACCGTCGTCGGCGTGGTCGCGAATCTTGGCCGCTCCCAACAGCAATGACGCGGTGGCGGCGAGCTGGACGCCGGGGGCGTTCGCGGAGACGACCGAGGCCCGGCGCATCCCGCGCAGGGGGCAGGGTCCGGCCGTGGTGCGGGTATCGGCGGCAGCGGATTGCGCTTCGGTGAGCACGCTCAGCACGATGGCGTCGGTATTGGTCGCGGTGCGGGCCAGCTGGCCGTGCCCGTCGCGCAGGCCCAGACACAGCCCGCACATGTGTGCCTGCCACCGCCCCGGATCGATGCCGTACTTCGCCGCGCCATGTGCGCACGGCTTCAACATGCCGAACACTTCCCACCCCGTCTGTCGAGAAACTTCTAGCCGTGCACATTCGCAGGCCGACGGGACTCTGGCAAGCGCTAGTCGTTCTTCTTGCGACCGGCCAGACCGCGCCAGGCCAGATCGTCGAGCAGATCGACCGCCTCGGCCACCTCGATGCGGCCGCCGGCGACCCGGTCGGCGATGGCCTCGCCGGCGCCGATCACGGCCGCGGCGACCACCTCGAAGTTGGTGCCGGGCTCGGCGTGCTTGGCGCTGGATTCCAGCAGCTTGGCGGTGAGCTCGATGACGCGCTCGCGGGCATTGTCGATCTCGGAGGCGAAAGCTTGCTGACCGATTGCCTGACGGTAGAGCACCTGCCAGGACTGGCGGTTGCGGTCGACGAAATCGAGGAAGCCCTCCAGCGCGGTGCGGACCTGCTCGTGCGGGGTCAGCTGCGGGTTGCCCGCGGGCGCGACGGCCTCGATGAAGCGCAGGCCCTCGCGCTGGATGCAGGCGCGGAACAGCTCGTCCTTGGAGCCGTAGTACAGGTAGAGCATGGGTTTGGAGATCTTGGCCTCGGCCGCGATGGCGTCCATCGAGGTGTCGTGGAAGCCCTTGCGCGCGAAAACCTCGACCGCGGCGTCGAGCATCTGCTGCTCACGAACCGCACGGGGAAGTCGCTTCGTTCCGCCCGCCATCCACTACTCCTACCGCAGGGTGAACGTATATCTTACTTCAAGGTAAGTTCACCCGTGCCCATTTGCCGCACAGTCGCCACGCCGCTCAGCAGGGCAGCGATGCGCCTTTGTAGCGCGCCATCCGCAGCACCGACGCGTCGACCTTGTCGGCGGGCAGTTTGCCACTCGCCACCGACTGTTCCAAACGGTCGAGCACCTGCGGCACCGCGCTGGTGCTGATCCACAGGGCATTGTCGGCGCCCGCGACCAGCGCGGCCTCGACCGCTTCCTCGATCGAGAGCCGGGCGGTGATGGCGGCCATGCCACCCAGATCGTCGGTGAAGATCGGGCCGTCGAAGGGCGCGGCGCCGTAGCCGGTGCCCTCACGCAGCAGCGACATGGCGGCCGGGCTGATGCTGGCGGGCACGCCCGGATCGGTCAGGCCGGGCACGTCGAGGTGGCCGACCATCACGGCGGCACCGGAACCGACCAGGTTGCGGAACGGCACCAGGTCCTTGTCCTGCAGCTCCGACAGCGGCGGGGTGGTGACCGCGCCGGTGTGCGAATCGCCGGAGCCGGAACCGTGGCCCGGGAAGTGCTTGATCACCGAACCGAGGCCGACCTCGTTGGACGCGCGGATGTAGGCGTCGGCGAACTTCGTGACCACCTCGGGGTCGTCGCTGAAGGAACGATCGCCGATGACGCTGTCGTCGGGCTGGCTGCTCACGTCGACATCGGGGGCGAAGTTGACGGTGATACCGAGGTCTTTGAGGGCTTTCGAGCGGGCCAGGGTGTCCTGGTAGTACTGCTCGGGCGTATCGGTCTGCGCGATCTCCCTGGCCGACGGGATCGCGCCGATGACGTTGGCCGCGCGCGAGACGCGGCCGCCCTCCTCGTCGATGGTGACCATCAGCGGCACCTTGGCCAGCGCCTTCACCGCGTCGAGCTGGGACTTGTCCAGCAGGCTCGGATCGGTCCAGCTGCCGACGAAGATGCCGCCCACCTGCTCGGTGCTCACCACGTTGGTGGCGTCGTCGGAGCCGGTGATGCCGACGGTGAGCAACTGGGCGAGCTTCTCGCGCTGGCTGAACTGGGCGAGGTAGTCGGCGCCGCAGTCCTTGGGGACCGGAGCCACCGGGCTCGCCTCGCCGGGAGCCGCCGAGGACGGGGCGCCGCTGCTCGCCGCGGGCGTCGTCTCCGAGGACGACCCTCCCGAGCAGGCGGTGGCGACGGCGGCGAGGACTGCGAACACGACCACAGGCGATTTCCGCATGAGCTCCACGGTAGTCCGCGTTGCCCGCATCGCATCGCAACAGGTTGAGAACAGCTTGCGGTTGGCCCGGTCGCGACCGGGGTAATCTGGTGCCAAAGACGCCGGACCTGCGCAGGAGGTCGTCATGGCTTGCGATCGGATGCTCATCGCCTACGACGGTTCCGAACACGCCAAGCGGGCCATCGAGTACGCGGGCCGCTTCCTCAGCGCCGAGCGCGCGATCCTGCTCACCGCCTGGGAACCGATGGTGCGGCAGGCCGCCCGGATCTCCGGGCTGGCCGGGGTGATGCAGCCGGACTGGGTGCCCGACGAGGAGCTCGAGGACATCGCCTACGTCGAGGCGCGCAAGATCAACGCCGAGGGCGTGCACCTGGCGAAACTGGCCGGGATCGCCGCCGAACCGCGCACCGCCGAATGCACCACCACCATCTGGAACGCCATCGTGGACTGCGCCGACGAGCTGGATGTGGACGTGATCGTCGCGGGGACGCGCGGGGCGAGCGGGCTGCGGGCGCTGCTGCACAGCAGCGTGGCCGAGGCGGTGCTCAAGCACGGGCACCGGCCGGTCTTCCTGGTGCCGCCGCCACCGCAGTGAGCTGGGTCGCTGTTCGCGTCGGTGGGTGGCGCTAGGGTCGACGGACCATGAACCGGTTCCTGCTCGCCCGACCCGACTCGGTGCTGCGTGCGTCGGGGGTGGTGGCGAGTTTCGCCGATCCCCGGCAGGCTGTCGCGGCGCTGCGCTCGTGGCAGGGGCTGGGCGATCCGGTGCTGCCCGGGGCGACGGTGGCCGACGGGGCCGACGCGATGGCGCACGTCGATGGCGGAGCGGACGGCGCGGACCGAGCGCCGCGCGTGATCGTCGGTGCGTTGCCCTTCGATCCGCGCGAGCCCGCCGCGCTGTGGCAGCCGGAGACCGTCGAACACACCGCGGGACCTTGGCGGCCCGCCGCGGTGCCGGAGTTGCCCGCCGTGCGGGTCGTCACCGAAATACCCAGTGAGGCAGAGCATGTGGCCCGGGTGACCAAGCTCGTCGAGCAGCTCGCCGCGCTGGACGACGCGCTGGTGAAAGTGGTCGCGGCGCGTTCGGTGCTCGTGGAGGCGGCGGCCTCGCTGGAGCCGGAAGTCGTTGCGGCGCATCTGCTCATCGCGCATCCGCGGGCGAATATCTACTCCGTGGATCTGAGCGCCGCCGGACGGCCCGGGGAGACGCTGCTCGGCGCGACGCCCGAGGTGCTGGTCGAACGGCACGGTGATCGGGTGTCTCTGCACCCGCTGGCGGGGACGCTGCCCCGGCTCGCCGATCCGGCAGACGATGCGGCACAGGCGCGAGAATTATTGTCCAGCAGCAAGAATCGTGACGAGCACGGGTATGTGGTGGAGTGGATCCGGCAGCAGCTGACGCCGGTGTGCGCCGAACTGCACATCCCCGACTCGCCGGAACTGATGAGCACCGAGCAGGTGTGGCACCTGGCCACTCCCATCCACGGCGTGCTGCGCGATCCGTCGACCACCGCGCTCGAACTGGCCCTGCTGCTGCATCCGACGCCTGCCGTCAACGGCACCCCCTTCGACGACGCGCTCGCCGCGATCACCGCCGACGAACCGCGGCGCGGTTTCTACGGCGGCGCGGTGGGCTGGTGCGCGGCCGATGGCGACGGCGAGTGGCTGGTGGCGATTCGCGGCGGTGAGCTGTCGGCCGACGGGCGCGGCCTGCGGGCGAGCGCGGGCGGCGGGATCGTCGCGGATTCCGATCCGGCGGCCGAGCTGGCCGAGACCACGGCCAAACTCCGCACCCTGCTCGGCGCGCTGGATTGTCACCTGCCCGAAGACTGACCAACGGGCTCGCACCTGCTAGGTTGGCCGGAGAAAGGCCCGACGTCGAGCGTATTGGAGTGCGCGATGAAGTTTGCTGTTCCGGCTGTTGCCAGCGCGGTCGGCGGCGCCCTGCTGAGCGCAATCGCCGTCTTCGCGATCACGGCCGCGGTGCAGCAGAACACGGCGCCCTCGATCGACCGCAGCGGTGACAAGGATTCCTCGCTGCTCAACGCCCCTGAATACGGCAGCCGCTGAGGCCGACGCCCGCGCGTCGCGCCCCGGTTCGGGGCAACTGAACAAGGCGCCACTGGGCTGGCGCTGGTTCGTCGGCTCGGTGGTAGCCGCCTTCGTACTGACCTTCGCGCAGGCGCCCGGCCTCACCGTCGCCGACACCAAATACGATCTCGCGCAGAACCCGCTCGGCTTCCTCGCGCGGGCCTCGCATCTGTGGAACAGCCAGGCCCCGATGGGCCAGGTCCAGAACCAGGCGTACGGCTACTTCTTCCCGCACGGCACCTTCTTCTCCGCCGGACATCTGCTGCACGTGCCCGCCTGGGTGACCCAGCGCGTCTGGTGGGCGCTGCTGCTGCTCGCGGGCTTCTGGGGCATCGTCAAACTGTGCGAGACGCTGGGCATCGGCGCGCGCGGGTCACGCGTGATCGCGGGTATCGCCTTCGCCCTGTCGCCCCGGGTGCTCACGACACTCGGTTCGATCTCCTCGGAGACGCTGCCGATGATGCTGGCGCCGTGGGTGCTGCTCGCGCCCGCCGCGCTGGGGGTGGCGCTGCGTGGGCGCGCTCGCGGCGGCGTGGCGGGCGGAGACGCGCCGCCGACCGGCCAGGGTGGCGACGACGTGCCCGCGATCCGGCGGGGCGGGGCCCTCTCTCCTGCTGGTAGCGCACTCGCGCTGGCGTTGATGGGGTCGGTGAACGCGGTCGCGACGGTGGCGGCATTCCTGCCCGCGGCGCTGTGGTGGGCCTCGTACCGGCCGAATCGGGCCTGGTGGAAGTTCACCCGGGCGTGGATTCCGCTGCTGGTGCTGGCGACCTTCTGGTGGGTGGTGCCGCTGCTGCTGCTGGGGAAGGTGAGTCCGCCGTTCCTGGACTACATCGAGTCCTCCGGGGTGACCACGCAGTGGGCGTCGCTGAGCGAGGTGCTGCGCGGCACCGACAGCTGGACGCCGTTCGTCTCCCCGGAGCGCATCGCGGGCGCGGTGCTGGTGACCCAGCCCGCCGCGGTGCTGGCCACCGGGCTGCTCGCGGCGGCGGGCATGGCGGGGCTGGCCCGCAAGTCGATGCCGTACCGGGGGCGGATCGTGCTGATCCTGTGCGTCGGGCTGGCGGGGATCTGCGCGGGGTATGTCGGCACGATGGGCGGGCCGTTCGCCGAATCGGTGCGGGTCTTCCTGGACGCGGGCGGCGCACCGCTGCGCAATGTGCACAAGCTCGAGCCGTTGATCCGCCTGCCGCTGGTGCTGGGCCTGGCCCATCTGCTCGGCCGGGTGGCCCTGCCCGCCTCGGCGCCGCTGCGCCGGTCGCTGACCGCGTTCGCCCATCCCGAGCGCGACCGGCTCGTCGCGGTGGCCGCGCTGGTCCTGGCCGCGCTCACCCTGGCGACCTCGCTGGCCTGGACCGGCAGGCTCGCCCCGCGCGGCGCCTACGACGAGGTGCCGCGATACTGGACCGACACCGCGCAGTGGCTGGCCGACAATGCCGCCGACACGCGTGCGCTGATCGTCCCCGGCGCGCCCTTCGGCAGCCAGATCTGGGGACTCACCCGCGACGAACCCCTCCAGGCGCTCGCGCAAACCCCTTGGGCCGTCCGGGATTCCGTGCCGCTGAACCCGCCGGGCACCATCCGGGCGATGGACTCCGTGCAGCGGCTCATCGCCGACGGACGCCCGTCCGCCGGGCTGGCCGCGACCCTGGCCGACCAGGGCATCGGCGTGCTGGTCCTGCGCAACGACCTCGACCCCGAGACCTCGCGCTCCACCCGGCCGATGCTGGCGCACGCCGCGATCGAGGGCTCACCAGGGCTGACGAAGGTGGCCGAGTTCGGTGCGCCCATCGGCCCGCGCGCGGCCGACGAGGGCCTGGTGGTCGACAACGATCTGCTGCCGCCCTATCCCGCGATCGAGATCTACCGCGTCGAGGTGCCCGGTCCCGGCACCCCGGTCGAGGTGCGCAGCGGCACCGGCGCACCGCCGGCGTTCCCCGGCGCCTACACCGTGCCGCTCGACACGGTGCCCGTGGTCAAGGGCGGGCCCGAGGTGCTGGAACGGGTCCGGCGCGACAACGAGAACCCCACCGCGCCGGTGATTCTCGACGCCGACGCCCGCCGCGCCGGACTCCCGCCGCGCCCGGTGCTGCTGACCGATACCCCGATGGACCGCGAATCCGATTTCGGCCGCGTCGACAACCACAACTCCGCGGTCCGCGCCGCCGACGACGCCCGGCGCACCCACAACCTCGTTCCGGACTATCCCGTCGAGGGCGCCGGGCTGGTGCAGGGCGAATGGTCGGGCGCGAAGGTGACCGCGTCGAGCTCGGCCGCCGACGCCACCCAGATCGGCGGCGCCGCGCCCGGCAGTTCCACCGCGGCGGCCGTCGACGGCGATCCGAGCACGGCCTGGATCAGCAATGGCTCCGAAGCCGCACTGGGGCAATGGATTCGGCTCGACCTGGACCAGCCGATCACCTCCGGCTCGCTGCGCTTCACCACCACCGCGGCGGCACTGGGCGATCCGGTGAAGTGGGTCGAGGTGCGCACGCCGCGCGGCACCGTGTCGGCGCGGATCACCGAACCCGGTGAGCCGGTGGCGGTTCCGCTGCCCGCGGGGTCCACCGAGTGGGTGATGATCACCGCCGCGCGCACCGAGACCGGCACCGCCGGTGGACAGTTCGGCATCAGCGAACTGACGCTCGACGACTACTCCAACCGCGAGGCACCGGTGCGGGTGGACATCCGGCACCGGATCGTCCTGCCCGACGTCCCCGCCGGGACGGTGCCCAGCGGCTGGGATCTGGGACAGGAATTCCCCGGGCGCAGCAACTGTTTCGACGGCCCCGGCCGCGTGCACTGCAGCAAGGGTCTCGGCCTGCCCGCCGAGGAACCGGGCGTGTTCACCCGCACGCTGGCGGTGCCGGAACCACTGACCGTCGGCACCGATCTCACCGTGCGCACCCGGCCCGGCCCCGCGCTCGAAGCCCTGCTCACCGATCCCACCCGCCCGGTCGCGCGCGGCAAGGCCGACGTCGCCGACCTGCGCGGCGCCGCCTTCGCGGCCACCGACGGCGATCCGAAGACCACCTGGACCGCACCGGAATCCACTGTGCGCGAACCGCTCGGCGGCAAACCGACCCTGGTACTGGAACTCCCGGAGCCCGCCGAGGTCACCGGTCTCGACATCACCACCGCCCTCGGCGGCCTGCCCGCCACCGCCACCAGCGTGGTGGTCAACCTCGGCAACGGGCCGCAGGTGCGCGAGCTGCCCGACCGCGAACACGGTGAGCCCGCACGGATCTCGCTGTATCCCACGGTGACCGATCGGGTGGAGATCAGCATCCGGTCCTGGCGTGAGGTGCTCGACCGCACGGCGCTGGGCTTCGTGCTCACCCAGCCCCCGGGGCTCGCCGAGGTCGAGGTGCTCGGACCCGACTATCCGGCGCCCGCTCCCGGCGACCGGCTGGTCACCATCGGCTGCGAGCAGGGTCCGGTGATCGCGGTCGGCGGGCGTGCGGTGCACACGACGATCACCGCCACTGCCGACGAACTCCGGTCCGGCGCAACGGTTTCCGCGCGTCCGTGCGAGGCCGATGCCGCCGATATCGAACTGCTGCCCGGACATCCCGACCTCACCGTGGTCCCGACCGAACTCTTCACGGTCGACCGCCTGCGCCTGACCCGCACCGACCCTTACCCGGGTGCGCCCGCCATCGGCGAACAGGACCAGGCGGGTTCACCGGTTCCCGCCGACGGCGAAGAGACCGCACCGGACAGCACCCCTCCCGGTGGTGATTCCTCCGGCACCCGACTGCTGGTGCTGCCGCTCAGTACCAATGTGGGTTGGGAGGCGCGGACCGCATCGGGAGCCGAACTGGCGCCGGTGGTCGTCGACGGGTGGCAGCAGGGCTGGCTGATTCCGGAGGGAACCACCGGGGAGATCACCGTCTCCTTCCCGGCCGACCGGTGGTATCGCCTATCGATCTTCGGTGGCCTGCTGCTGTTGATTCCTCTTGCGCTGCTCGCGATTCCGCGTCGCCGTCCGCTACCCGATCAGGGTCCCGCGCCGACGACCTGGGGTGTGCGCTGGGTCGGCGCGGTCGGACTCACCGGTGCGATCGCGGTCATCAGCGGGCCGATCGGTGCGGCGTTCACGGTGATCGGGTTGGCGTGTAGTCGTTTCCGGCCCCGGATGACGGCCGAGACGCTGCCGTGGATCGCGGGCGTGGGCACGCTGATCTCGGCGGCGGCGTTGTCGACGGGGACCTGGCGCTCCGGGACGCCGTACATGGGCGGGTCAATCTGGGCTCAGGCACCGGCGGTCCTTGCCGTCATCGCGGTCGGCCTCGCCGCACTCCCCCGCCGCCGCGACTGACAGCAGTCGAGCGAGCGCACCGGGATTCGGCCACAGCTCGACCCCGCCGATCGGCGGTGATACGGGCCGCTGTCGACGTGCGCGGTCCCGATCAGTGCGTCGACGCCGGGGCGGGGGTCGATTCGCGGGCGGCGCGGCGGGCTGCCTTGGCCTCGGCGGCGCGCTTGTCGACGCGGCGGGCCCACAGGCGGGCCGGTTCCTCGATGAGGGCGTAGCTCGCGGCGGCCAGTGGCAGCGTGCCCAGGACGGTGAGGGTGAGGACGTAGAGTAGGTGCCCGTTGAACGGGAGGATGGCGAAGACGGGGAAGACCATGGTGAGCACCACCAGGTGCCACAGGAAGATGCCGTAGGACCAGCGGCCGAGCACGGCGGCGGGGGGCGATTCCAGCCAGCGGTGCGGCTTCGCCTCGACCGGGCGCAGCACCAGCGGGGCGAGCAGACCGAAGCCGATGATCATCCCGAGCAGCATCTTCACCGCGTACTGCCAGGGTTCGGCGCGTTCGAGACCGGCGGGGCCACCGTATTCGGTCGCCGAGATCAGGAACGCCACCAGCGCGATCGCCCACATGAGCCGCTGGTTGGACAGCACCCGGCCCCAGCGCGAGGCGGGCGCGACCAGGTGGATCAACTCAGCGAGCACCATGCCCGCGCCGAACCAGGGCAGGTAGCCGGGCAGCCAGTTGTCGGCGTGGATGGCGTCCGGGGTCGGCACCGGCCAGAAGTTCCAGGTCAGGCTCACCGCGATGAGCACGCCGAGCACCGGCACCCGCCAGCGCGCCGCGCGGCCGCGCAGCCGCACCACCAGCCAGGCCAGCACCGGCAGCACCAGGTAGAAGGCCACCTCCACCGACAGGCTCCACATCTGGGTGAGGCCGTCGGTGAGCGTCAGCGGCACGAAGACCTGCAGCAGGAACAGGTTCGACACCCACACCCGCAGATTGGCCGACTGCGCCGCGCTCGGCAGCAGGACCAGCACGAACACCACCACGACCCAGTACGCGGGCATGATCCGCGCGAAGCGGTGCAGCAGGTAGCGGCCGGTGGACGGGGCACTGCCGTACCCGTGCGCGCGGGCCGCGTGCGGACGCCAGAGCAGGAACCCCGACAGCGCGAAGAACACCGCGACCGCCATGTCGAAGCGTTCCAGGATCGGGCCGAGTACCCGGATGTGCCCGCTGCCGGTCTGGAACGCGACGTGGGTGAGCAGCACACCGAGCGCCGCCATCCCGCGCATTCCCTCCAGAGCGGGAATGAAGGCGCGTGGGGGCGGAACGGGGGCTGTGGCGATCGTCATCGAGGTCCAGTCTGCCGTGTCGGCAATTCCCTGGGCGAGCGTGTCGGCGATTTACCGGGCGCAGGGCCCATGTCCATAGGTGTGGGCTGTTAGTGTCGGGGCTCACGAGGGCCTGTGGTCGCAATACCAGACCACCGGATGATCCGTGTTCGAACGACGAGGAGAGTTTGCATGGCACTGAGTGCCGGAACCAGAAGGACGGTTGCCTGCGTGCTCGTGGGTCTGGGCGCGGCATTACTCGTCGCCGCGCTGATGATCCCCACCTACACGGTGAGCAAGGTCGCCAAGACTCCGCTCGACCTCGAGATCACCACCATCGCCGAGAACCAGCCGGGTGAGGAGAGCCTCGTGCTCGACTCCAAGTCGCTGACCACCGGTGACGGTCCGGCCGTCGTGAACAAGGACGTGCCGCTGGTCTCGCAGCGCTTCGTCACCGTCGAGGAGCCCTCCGACGCCGACCAGATGACACTGCAGGCGGGCCAGACGCTGCGCCGCACCGATGTGCAGGGCGACACCGGCCTGCTCAGCGCCATGATCGACCGCGTCACCATCTCGCGCACCACCGGCGAGCCGGTCGAGGCCAACCCCAACGGCTCGATCGCGGTCACCGTGGACAAGAACGGCAGCGTCATGGAGCCGGTGCAGCACACCGGCCTGGGCTACCGCTTCCCGATCGGCACCGAGAAGAAGACCTACCCGTACTTCGACATCAACGTGCGCAAGTCCTTCGATGCCAACTTCATCGAAGAGACCGAGATCAACAACCTGAAGGTCTACCGGTTCCAGATGATCGCGCCGGTCACCAGCACCTGGGACGTGGTGCAGTCGCCGACCAACCGGCTGACGCTGCCCGCCAAGAAGTGGGGCGTGGGCGACGACGACACCCCGGTCACCATGACCCGCTACTACACCAATGTGCGTGACCTGTGGGTCGAGCCGCAGACCGGCACCGTCATCAAGGGCGGCGAGTCGATCCACCTGTTCTACGCCCGCAACGGCGACAAGCCCGAGGTGACCGCGCTCAAGTCGCACATCGTCTTCGACGAGTCGACCATCGAGTCGCAGATCGCGATCGCCAAGGAGAACACCGACAAGCTCTCGCTGTTCGGCCGGATCGTGCCGATCGTGTTCGGCATTCTCGGTGTGATCGCGCTGCTGGCCGGCCTGTTCCTGGGCCTGCGCGGTGGTGGCGGCACACCTGCCCACGCGAGCCCGCGCGGTGGCCGTCCGGCACCCGCCCCGGCGCCGGAGCCCGAGACGCGTGAGTCAGGCGCGACGAGGTGGGATGACGACGACGCTCCGACCACGCAGTTCCCGCGCGGGGACTACGACGGTCCCACCGAGCAGATCGACACCAACAAGCGTCCCTGAGGACTGTTCGATCCCGACGGCCCCGGTCATCACGACCGGGGCCGTCGGCGTTTCCGGGGCAGCGGTTCGGTTGCGCTCGCGGTTTGCAGGTTATCCACAGGGGTTCGGTGCATGGTGTGTGGATGAAGGGTCCAGGAACGGGTCGAACGGGTGTTCCCCGGCCCCAGCTGGCGGTTTCCGGTCGGACCGAAGTTATCCACAGGTAGTTGTCCACAGGGTGCGGGATTGTGGATTGCTGGACGCCGATTACGCGGTGACGGGTTCGCGCGGGGTGGCGCGCGCGGCGGTGCGCAGGACGACAACCGCGACGATCGTCGTGGTGACGGCGGCGACGGAGACCGCGGTGCTGATCAGCGTGCCGATCGAGCGGGCGAAGGCGAGCATGAGGGTCACCTCGAGCGCCAGACCCACCCAGGTGACCGCGGCCAGCGCCGTGCGTTCCACGGCGATGGCCGAGAGCAGCGCGCCCTGCAGGACGGCCAGGATCGCGCCGTGCAGGGCGAACATCCACAGCAGGCCCTGGATCGGCGCGTAGTCCTGTCCGGCGAACAGCGGGGCCAGCGGGGCGGCCACCGCCGCACCGAGCACCGCGACGATGCCGATCACCGACAGCACCGAGAGCGCGTCGCGGATGGCCCGCGCGGAGTGGGTGGGCTGGGCCATGCGCGGATACAGCACCACGCCGACGGCCTGCGGGAGCCAGAAGGCGATCTTGGTGGCGATGGTGCCGAGGGAGTAGCGGCTGGCGTCGACGTCGTCGAGGACGATGCGCACGACGATGAGGTCGGCGGAGGACAGGGCCATGAGGGCGGCCTGGACCTGCACGGCGCGCAGGACGGGGAGCACGCCGATGGCGGGTCGTCTCGTGCCGGCTTCTCGGGTCGCCGGGTTTCGCGCCGAGGGGTCGTCCGACGGCATGGAATCGCCCTCGGTCGACGCGGCGGCAAGGTTGTCGGCATCGGCGCGGGCTATGCGGGCGGCGAGCGCGGCGGCGCCGATGATGCCCGCGGCTCCGGCCCACAGGGCGCCCGCCGCTCCACCCCCGAGCGCGAGGGCCAGCAGCGCGGGGGCGACGCGGGCGGTTCCCGCCATCGCGAGGACGACCGCGAGCTGACGGAAACGGTTGCCGCCCTGCAGGATTCCCTGCTCCCCCGACAGGATGACCAGCGCGGGCGCCGCACCCAACGCGCCTGCCGCGGCCCACACCCCCACATGGAGCAACCCGGCGACGACCGGAACCAGCACCACCGCCACCGCGGCGACCAGCGCGGCGCAACGCCACTGCATCGCGCGCACGGCCGACAGGCTCGCCCCGCGCACCACCTCGCGCGCGACCACGTTCTGCATGGCCAGGGCGGGCACCGCGCACAGCAACTGCACGGCCAGCAGGCTGGCGAACTCGCTGTAGCCCGCGACGCCGAGCCAGCGACCGGCGAGCAGTTGCAGCAGGTAACCGGCGACGTTGGCGGTCATCGCGCCGGCCGTCACCCAGGTCAGGTCAGCAACGACAGGGGGGCGACGGACCGAGGACACGCCTCATCGTCGCACCTGTGTGTGCCGGGCGCGGGCGGTACCCCGAAAATGTGAGTCCGACCGGACTCACCTGGCGTGTCCGCCCGGCTACGGACCGCACCGGGCCAGGTCGGCGCAACCGGGAACCGGCCCACTCGACCCCGGTCTCCGCGCCCTGGGACGGGACGTAAGGTGCGGGTGGTGAGTAATTCGCGTGCGAGGGCCTGGGTCGCCGGATACTGTGCGCTGCTCACGCTGGTCATCATCGGGCCGCTGGCGGGCTCGGGCTATCTGCTGCTACGTGACGCGGTGAGCACCCCCCGTTCCTATCTCACCGACTCCGCCCTCGGCCTCGGTGCCGCCGCCCCGCGCGCGGTCCCGCAGGACGCGCTGCTGGCGGTGCTGTCGCCGGTGATCGACGGCGGCATTCTGGTGAAGGCCATTCTCATCGTCGCGCTGTGGGCGGCGGGGTACGGCGCCGCCGCGCTGGCCCGCCGGTTCGTCGACGCGTCGCTGCCAGCACAGCTGGTCGCCGCGACCCTCGCGCTGTGGAATCCCTTTGTCGCCGAAAGGCTTCTACAAGGGCACTGGAGTCTGCTCGCCGGATACGCGGCACTGCCGTGGGCGGCACTGGCGGCGGTGCGGGTACGCCGGGCCCTCGCACCGGAACGCCTCGGGGCCTGGGCCGCGCTGGCGGCGAGCTTCGCGGCGGCGGGACTGACACCCACCGGGTCGCTGCTGGCGGCGATCATCGGACTCGCGCTGGTCGGTCGTCGGGCGCTGCTCCCGGCTGTCGTGCTGTGGTTGGTGAGTTGCGCGCCGTGGCTGACCGCGACGGCGCTCGGCTCGGGCGCCGAACCCTCGGACCCCGCCGGTGTGGCGGCGTTCGCGGCGCGGGCCGAACCGTGGCTGGGCACGCTGGGCAGCCTGGCCGGGCTCGGCGGGATCTGGAACAGCGAAGCGGTACCCGCCAGCCGGACGACACCGTTGGCGCTGGTAGCGACCGTTTTCCTGCTCGCCATCGTGGCGCTCGGAGTGCGGGCGGTGTGGACGCGCGGGCGCGACGGGCGGACCCTGCTGGTGATCGCGGCGGCGGCGATCGTGCTGCCCGCGCTCGGCGCGACGCCGTGGGGGCTGGCTGTCGGCGAGTGGCTGGTGGTGCACGTGCCCGGGGCCGGGTTGCTGCGGGATACGCAGAAGTATGTGGCGCTGGCGATGCCCGCGTATGTGCTGTGCGCGGCGGCCGCGTGTCAGCAGGTCGCGGTGTGGTTTCAGCGCCGATCTTCTGGAACATCCGCAGTCGCGGCACTTTTCATCGCGCTCCTCGTTCTCCCGCTCGCCGACCTCGCCTGGGGAGTGGGCAACGAGATGCGTCCGGTGCACTATCCAGGCAGCTGGGCACAGGTGGTGGAGAAGATCGACGGACCCGGCGACGTAGCCGTCCTCCCCGGCGGCATGTTCCGCCGATTCCCGTACAGCGGAACAGCTCCCGTCCTCGACCCGGCTCCCCGCATCCTGCCCGACGACGTGCTCCAGACCGGCGAACTCCGCGTACGTGGTTACGCGGTCACCGGCGAAGGCAACCGCGCACAGTCCGTCGAGGACGCCCTACTCGCAGGCGCCCCACCCACCACCCTCGCCGACCTCGGCGTGGGCTGGATCCTCGTGGAACGCACCACCCCCGGCCCCCTCGGAACCTCCGAGAAGACCCTGGCCGCGACCCGACTCGTCCACACCGACGACAACCTGTCCCTCTACCGCGTCCCCGACCCCACCCCACGGGACATAGCGACCTCCACCCAACGGCGTCTCTCCATCGCCGCCCACCTCCTCTGGGCCACACTCCTCGTCACGGCCCTCCTGACGACCGCCCTGCGCCGCCGCTGACCCGACCGGCGCGGCACCGCGACAGAGATCGAGGCGGCTGGCGGGTCAGTGCTGGGCGGGGGGTGCGACCAGGCCGGTGGTGAAGGTGCCGGTGGCGGCGGCGGCGAGGACCTCGTAGACGCCGGAGCCGGTCTGCTCCCAGGAGAACTCACGGGCCCGGGCGCGGGCCTTCTCGCCCATGACCTGGCGGGTCTCCGGGTCGGCGAGCAGGTCGGCGGCCGCGAGGGCCAGGGCGGGGGCATCGTCGACGAGCAAACCGGTGACGCCGTCGACGATGGAGTCGGTGAGGCCGCGGGAGCTGCGGTAGCCGATGGTGGGGACGCCGTGCTGGGCGGCCTCGATGACGGCCAGGCCCCAGCCTTCCTTGCGGGAGGGCATCACGTGCACCCACGCGGAGGACAGGATCTCGTGCTTGCGGCGTTCGTCGACGTGGCCGTGGAAGGTGACAGCGTCGGCGATACCGAGGGTGGCGGCGCATTCGCGCAGGTTGGGGGCCCACCAGCCGTCACCGATGACGTCGAGGTGCACGTCGGGGAACTGCTCGCGCAGGTGCGCGACGGCGGTGAGGGCGTCCTCGATCTGCTTGTGCGGGACCAGGCGCGACAGGACGGCGATGCGGGGGTGGTCGGCGCGGGTGGCGGCGTCACCGGGGACGACCTCGGCGGGCACCGGCTCGGCACCGTTGCGGACCACGGCGATGCGCTCGCGGTCGACGCCGAGCACGGCCAGTTCCTCGGCCGAGGGCAGCGACACCGTGAGGTACTGGTTGTCGCGATGCACGCGCGGGGACAGCTTGGACTCGATCCACCAGCCGATCCGCCCGACCAGCTTGCCCGCGACCGGCCACTGCTCGCGGTGCCCGTGGTGCACCAGCACCACCGAGGGCACGCCGGTGGCGCCCGCGAAGAAGGGGATGCCGTTCTGGGTGTCGATGACCACGTCGGGGCGCACGCCGCGCAGCGGGCCGACACCGAGCCGACCGGCCAGGATGGCGGCCAGGGCGCGCGGGTAGACGGTGAAGCGGCCACCCGCGCGGCTGATGTCGATGCCGTCGACGCGCTCGCGGCGCGGGGCACCCGGATAACCGGCCGTACGCAGGGTGACCTTGACCCCGCGGGCCGCCAGCTGGGCGCCCACCTGCTCCAGGTACCGCTCGCTGCCCCCGCCCTGCGGGTGCCCCGTGTCACGCCAGCACAGCAGGAGGACTTCACGCACGGTCGGGTCTCGCCTTCGGGTCGGTGTCGGACAGACGTCGGCCCCTACCCTAGCGGAGTGTGTTCTACACGACAGACATGCGCGGCCACTATCGCCGCAGTGCGTCCGGCTTCGGCGCCCTGACGGCGAGCCCATAAACTCCTGCCGTGCCGACCGCATCCCTGCAGAGATCCGCGCAGCCCGTCCAGCGACGCCGAACATCGCGTTTCGCCGATCGCGCGACCCTGCGCCGCTCGCTGCGCCTGCTCACCAGCTTCCGGTTCGAGCAGTCCGACCCCGGCCGGTTCTACGGCGGCATCGCCACCGACAGCGCGGAGCTGATCGGCGACTTCTACGCCGACATCACCGACCGCGATCTCACCGGCACCGTCGTGCTCGACGTCGGCGGCGGGCCCGGCTACTTCGCCGACGAGTTCACCGCCGCGGGCGCCCGCTACGTCTCGGTGGAGCCCGACCCGTCGGAGATGCACGCCGCCGGACTGCGGGTGGCCGGCTCGGTGCGCGGTTCCGGCATGGCACTGCCCTTCCGCGACAACGCCTTCGACGTGTGCTTCTCCTCCAATGTCGCCGAGCACGTGCCGTATCCGTGGGTGATGGCAGAGGAGATGGTGCGCGTGACCAAGCCGGGTGGCCTCATCGTGTTCTCGTACACGGTGTGGCACGGGCCCTTCGGCGGTCACGAGACCGGGCTCTGGCATTACCTCGGTGGCGAGTACGCGGCGCGGCGGTACCGGCGCAAGCACGGACACGAACCGAAGAACAGGTTCGGCCGTTCGTTGTTCGCGGTGTCGGCGGCCGACGGGCTGCGCTGGGCGGCAACGACTTCAGCCGAGGTGCGAACGGTGTTCCCGAGGTATCACCCGCGCTGGGCGTGGTGGATCGTCCGGGTTCCGGTACTGCGCGAGCTATTCGTCAGCAATCTGGTCGTGGTGGCTACCAAGTAGCGTTCACGCCAGCCAGCTCAGCCGCCGTGTGCGGCGCACCGGCGCGGGCAGCGCACTCGCCCACGGCGATTCCTGAATGGCCAGACCTACTGTCTCCAGTGTCGTCAAGCCGACTTGATCGGCGAGCATTCCCACCTGCGCGACCGCCTCAGCGGCCTGGATGGCGGCAGTTGCCTGCTCGATGGTGAGTGTGCGGCCGGGCAGGAATGACACAACCCATCCCCCGCTGCCCACACTCTTCGCTTGATGGTCGGTCTGGTCGCTGGTCATCAACGATCGGCCGATCACTTGCACAGCCATGAGTCGGTCTCCCCAATTCGCTGTTAAGGTCCGATGAATCGAGCGAGCTGATCAGTAGCTAAAGCATCCCCTTTTCAACAACAGAACGCAATAGTGCGTTTACCCGAAAAGCGAACCGACAGGTTGGAATTCGCCCTGTTCACAGTCGTTGCGGGACAGCGAATTAGAACATGTTGCAGACAATCCGGCGGCAAAACTGTAACGTGTTCTTATGCACTACGACAGTCTGTTCATCGGCGGGAAGTGGACCACCCCGGCCGGTAGTGACCGCATTTCCGTGGTCTCACCCGCAACGGAGGAGACCGTCGGCAGCGTGCCCGCGGTAACGAACGCCGACGTGGACGCGGCCGTCGCCGCGGCGCGCGACGCGTTCGACAGCGGACCGTGGCCATCGACAAGCCCACTGGAACGAGCCGAGGTACTCAGCAAGGCCGCCCGGCTCATCGAGCAGCGTTCGCCCGAATTGCTCGCGGCGCTCACCGCGGAGATGGGCGCACCGGCGTCAGCGGCCTTGACACTCAATCAGATTCCGGCCGTCGCCGCGCTCGACGCGTGGGCCGCGCTCGCGAAGACGTTCGCATGGAACGAGACCCGGGTCGGGTTGTTCGGAACCTCGCGCGTCTCACGGGAACCGCGCGGCGTCGTCGCGGCGATCACCGCGTGGAACGTGCCGCTGTTCCTCGCGGCGAACAAGCTCGGCCCCGCGCTGCTGGCCGGCTGCACGGTGGTGCTCAAGCCCTCGCCGCTGACCCCGCTCACCGCGAATCTGCTCGCCGACATCTTCACCGAGGCCGGGCTGCCCGACGGCGTGCTCTCGGTGCTGCCCGCCGACGCCGAGGCCAGCGAATATCTGGCAGGCCACCCCGGCGTCGACAAGGTGACCTTCACCGGCAGCACCGCGGTGGGCCGCAAGCTGGCCGCCATCGCGGGCGAGCAGCTCAAGACCGTCTCACTCGAACTGGGCGGCAAGTCGGCCGCCATCGTGCTGCCCGATGTCGACCTGGCGGCGAGCATTCCCGTGCTGGCCTTCTCCGGGCTGATGAACAGCGGGCAGGGCTGCGTCGCGCAGACGCGCATCCTGGCCCCGCGCAGCCGCTACGACGAGATCGTGGACGCGCTGGTCGCCCACGTGAAGACCATGCAGACCGGCGATCCCGGCGATCCGGCCACCCAGCTCGGCCCGCTGATCAGCGAGAAGCAGCGCGACCGGGTGGAGAGCTACATCGCCAAGGGCAAGGCCGAGGGCGCACGGCTGGTGCTCGGCGGCGGCAGGCCGGAAGGGCTCGAGCGCGGCTGGTTCGTCGAGCCGACGATCTTCGCCGATGTCGACAATTCCAGCACCATCGCCCAGGAGGAGATCTTCGGGCCGGTGCTGTCGGTGATCCCCTACGACACCGAGGACGAGGCCGTCGCCATCGCCAACGACTCCGACTACGGCCTGGCCGGGTCGGTGTGGACCACCGATATCGAGCACGGTGTCGAGATCGCGGCCAGGGTGCGCACCGGCACGTACGCGATCAACTGGTACGCCTTCGACCCGACGTCACCGTTCGGTGGGTACAAGAACTCCGGCATCGGCCGCGAGAACGGTCCGGAGGGTCTGGACGCGTTCTGCGAGCAGAAGTCGGTGCTGATGCCCATGGGGTGGACGGGCTAGCGATCCGCAAAGGCACACCGTCGACAGCAGTGCGCATCACTCTGCTGGACGGGCTAGTGATCCCCTTCCGGACTTGCCTAGTCCTCCGGCATCTGGACGCGTAGCACCGGCTGCGCGGCCACTTCGCCCTTGGCTGGTAGGTCGACCACGTCGACCTGCCAGCCCGGTGGCAGGGCGCGCTGCAGGCGGCCCGCTACCCGCTGCAGCGGCGTGCTCGAGTAGGTGTCGGCCTCGAATCCGGTCACCAGATCGGTCATGCGTCAATCACCTCTCAGCGTCGATCTCATCGTGGTCCACATCGGCGGATCGAAAAGCGAGTCAGCTCAGATGATGCGACGTACTCGGGAGCTGAGAGGAATATAAGTGACGATGACCCTCCGCCGTGGACGACTCTCTGACATCTGTAGATGTACCCGCTGACAAGCCGGGAAATCGTTCACCGGACATCGATTCGAGAAACTTGCGGTCTGAAAACCTCGCCTCGAACCGACCGTGACTCATCGACGGCGGGCGCGACGATACGCCGAGGGCGTGAGCCCCGTTGCGGCACGCAGGTTGTCGCGCAGCGCGGTCACACTGCCGAACCCGGCGCGATGCGCGACCGTCTCGACCGGAAGTGCGGTGGTTTCCAAGAGTTCTCGCGCGGCCCCCACGCGTTGCGCGTCGAGCCAGGCGCGCGGGGTCGTGCCCACCTCGGCCTTGAAGCGGCGGATGAAGGTGCGCTCGCTCATCAGCGCGTGCGCGGCCAGCGCGGAGACATCCTGCGCGGCGGCCGGATTCGCCACCGCCCAGGCCAGTGTCGCCGCCAGGCCCCCGCGCGGATCGGTGCCGCCCATCGCCTGCGGGATGTACTGGGCCTGGCCACCTTCGCGGTGCGGCGGGACGACATTCCAGCGGGCCAGTTCGGCGGCGGCGCTCGCGCCGAGTTCGCGGCGGGCGATGTGCAGGCACAGGTCCAGGCCCGCGGACAGTCCGGCCGAGGTGAGGATGTCGCCGTCGTCGATGTAGAGGGCGGCGGGGTCGAGTTTCACCGCCGGGAAGAGCTGGGCGAACTCGTCGCAGTAGGCCCAGTGGGTCGTGGCGGGGCGGTCGTCGAGCAGACCCGCCTGAGCCAGGACGAAGGCGCCGATGCAGATACTGGCGATGGTGGCCTCGCGGGCGGCGGCCGCGCGCAGGGCGTCGAGGACGGGTTCCGGGGTCGGCAGAGTCGGTAGACCGATGCCGGGGACGACGATCAGATCGGCCTGTTCGAGCAGCTCGAGGCCGTGTTCGACGTGCAGGCCGAAGCCATTGGGTGTCCAGACCGGGCCCGGACGCTGACCGCAGACGTTCATGTCGAATCCGGCGGGCTCGCCGGTCTTGCCCGGCCCGTGCCGGAAGACCTGGACCGCGCAGGCCAGGTCGTAGGTCATCACGCCGTCCAGCGCGAGCACGGCGACATCGATCATGCGCCCCAGTTTGGCACGAATCCATGCAAGGCTGGCATCTACGCCACTTCACCGCGCGCACGGACTCCATGAGACTCGGATCAGGCTCCGCCGACGACACCCGAGGAGATCTCCATGCCGAATACGCTCGACTGGAACTGGGCCACCACCACCGGCGGCACGCTGACCGGTGCGCAGCGACGAGACGTCATCGCCGGGGTACTGCGCGCCGCACCCGGCTTGGTCGCGGGCCGGATACGGCTGGCGCTGGGCCGTCGTGGCGCGGGCAGGCTCGACCTGGCCGAGCTGCGCGTTCCCGATACCGCGCTGGCGCGGGCCGCCGAACTCGAAGCGCGCGAGCATCTTTCGGACACACTGCTCGCCCACTCCTATCGCACCTATTTCTTCGCTCGCGCGCTGGCCGAGCTGGATGGTGTCGACCACGACGACGAGATCGGCTACGTGGCCAGCCTGCTGCACGATCTCAAACTCGAAGAACCGACACCGGGCCGGTGTTTCGCCGTCGTCGGCGGGGAGTCGGCGGCGGTCTTCGCGCGGCGGCACGGCGCGCCGGAGGACCGGGCCGAATCGATCGGCGCGGCCATCGCCGCCCATCTCAACCCCGATGCCGCCGCGCGGCCCGGCGACCCGGGCGGGTTCGTGTCCGCGGGCGCCTCGGTGGACGTCCTCGGCAGCAGACTCGCCGATCTCGACCCCGGCTTCGTCGACGAACTGCTCGCCCGGCAGCCGCGACACCAGCTCAAAAAGCACCTGGCCATCCGCTTCGCGGCCGAGGCCGCCGCGGTTCCGAACGGGCGCGTGCACTGCCTCAACACCACCGGCTTCCGGCAGTTCGTCGCACTCGCGCCCTTCGCTGAATAGCAGAAACCGCGCCGAGCCCGGCGACAAGCCGGGTCCGACCGGCGCTGGTCAGGGCGTCAACCCATCCGGCAGTCGTTTAACAAGTGTTAAACTCGCTGGTATGAGCACTATCGCCTTCCGCGCCACACAATCGGACAGGGAACTCGTCGAGCGTCTCAGCCGCGACGGCGAGACCGCATCAGACGTCCTACGCCGTGCATTACGCGTACTCGATCGAGAACGCTGGCACGCCGAAGCACAGGCTGATGCTGATCGCATCATGGCCGCGGGGGAAAGACTCGACGAAGAGCCTGATGCCTGGTGATCCGGGGTGCGATCTACCGCATAGATCTCGGCGAAGCGCGTCGTGGACACGAGCAACGCGGTCGCCGCTTCGGTGTCGTGCTTTCACGGACGGACTGGACGATGGTGACGGTGGTGCCGACCTCGACCAGCGCGCAGCCGTCGCGATTTCGTCCCGAGACGAAGATCGATGGACGAGCGACACTGTTGCTCGTCGACCAGATCCGTTCGCTCGATATCGCCTACTTGAAGGGCGATCCCATCGCCTACCTGACACGCGAGGAACTCACCGACCTCGACCGTGCCGTCATCCGGTATCTCGGACTCGACTGAACACCGAAACGAAAACCGCCCGTACCGGATGTGGTACGGGCGGTTCGGGCGTTCAGGTGGGGGTCAGCCCAGGCGCTCCTTGAGGGCCTCGAACTCGTCGCGGATGCCCGAGGGCAGCTTGTCGCCGATGAACTCGAACCACTCCTCGATCGAGGGGATCTCCTTGCGCCACTCCTCGGCGTTCACCGCGAGCGCCTCGTCGACGTCGGCGGCCTCCACGTTCAGGCCCTCGAGGTCGAGGTCGGCGGCCGAGGGCACATTGCCGACGGCGGTGGCGGCGGCACCGGAGCGGCCCTCGATGCGGCCGACGATCCACTCCAGCACGCGGGAGTTCTCACCGAATCCGGGCCACAGGAAGCGGCCGTCCTCGCCACGACGGAACCAGTTGACGTAGAAGATCTTCGGCAGCTTGTCCGCGTCGGCGTTCTTGCCGACATTGATCCAGTGGTTGAGGTAGTCGCCCACGTGGTAACCCAGGAAGGGCAGCATCGCCATCGGGTCGCGGCGCACGGTGCCGACCTTGCCCTCGGCGGCGGCGGTCTGCTCCGAGCCGACAGTGGCGCCCATGAACACGCCGTGCTCCCAGCCGAAGGACTCGGTGACCAGGGGGATGGTGGTCTTGCGGCGGCCGCCGAACAGGATCGCCGAGATCGGCACACCCTGCGGGTCGTCCCACTCGGGGGCCAGGATCGGGCACTGCGACATCGGGGTGCAGTAGCGCGAGTTGGGGTGCGCGGCCAGCGTCTCGGTCTCGCGCAGCGACCAGTCGTTGCCCTTCCAGTCGATCAGGTGATCGGGCTCGCCCTCGAGACCCTCCCACCACACATCGTTGTCGTCGGTGAGCGCGACATTGGTGTAGACGGTGTTGCCCGCCTCGATGGTGGCCATCGCGTTGGGGTTGGAGCTGTGGTTGGTGCCCGGCGCGACGCCGAAGAAACCGAACTCCGGGTTCACCGCGTAGAGGCGGCCGTCCTCGCCGAAACGCATCCAGGCGATGTCGTCGCCCAGGGTCTCCGCGCGCCAGCCGGGGATGGTCGGCTGGATCATCGCGAGGTTGGTCTTGCCACAGGCGCTCGGGAACGCGGCGGCCACGTAGTAGTTCTTGTTCTCGGGCGAGATCAGCTTGAGGATCAGCATGTGCTCGGCCAGCCAGCCCTCGTCGTGGGCCATCGCCGAGGCGATGCGCAGCGAGTAGCACTTCTTGCCGAGCAGCGCGTTGCCGCCGTAGCCCGAACCGTAGGACCAGATCTCACGGTCCTCGGGGAAGTGGGTGATGTACTTGGTGTCGCTGCACGGCCACGGCACGTCGGCCTCGCCCTCGGCCAGCGGCGCGCCCACGGAGTGCAGGGCCTTCACGAACGGCTTGTCGGCGCCCAGCTTGTCCAGGGCGGCCTGGCCCATGCGGGTCATCACGCGCATCGAGACCACGACGTACTCGGAGTCGGTGATCTCCACGCCCAGCTTGGGGTCCTCGGCACCGAGCGGGCCCATGCAGAACGGCACCACGTACATGGTGCGGCCCTTCATCGAGCCGCGGTACAGCTCGGTCATGGTGGCGCGCATCTCGGCGGGGTCGACCCAGTTGTTGGTCGGACCGGCGTCGGCCTCGGTCTTGGAGCAGATGTAGGTGCGCGACTCGACGCGGGCGACGTCGGAGGGGTCCGACAGCGCCAGGAACGAGTTCGGCTTCTTCTTCTCGTCGAGCTTCTTGAAGGTGCCCGCCTCGACCAGCTGGGTGGTCAGGCGATCCCATTCCGCATCGGAGCCGTCGGCCCAGACCACACGGTCGGGCTGGGTGAGCTCTGCGACTTCCTGTACCCAGGCGAGCAGTTCGCTGTGCTCGGTCGGCGCGGTGCCGTCGGATCCACGAAGACCAGGAATGGTCGCTGAGGTCATGAAAACTCTCCTGAGATGGGTGGTTCCCCCAAGGGCGGGCAGACGTCCGCAGCGAGCAAACCACCGCACAACCCCAGATGGACGGTGTACAGCACCGTCCACGGACGGGGGCCGCGCATCAGCCGGCACGGAGCGGACGCCCAGGTTCCTGCCTCAAGGTTAACGCGATATGAAGGCCGGGACGGAATCGGGTTCGCTTCCTATTACCCACAGGTCGCTCACGCAATCGCGGCGTCCCAGCGATCGAGCGCGGCGACATCGCGCTCACAGGCCGACAGCTGCGCCGGACGCTCCGCGACCAGCCGCCGCGCCAGGGCGTCGAGCTCGGCGACACGCCGGTCGACAGCGACCGCCCGAGCCGTGGATTCGGTGACGACATGCTCGGCCAATTCGGCCTCCACATCCACCAGCACCGCCGCGACACGCTGCTCGAGCTGGGCTTTCACATTCACCAGCGCTTCGGAGACCCACTGCGACAGGTGATTGCGCTCGGCCAGCTGGGCCCGCGCGCGCACCACCCAGGCGGCCGCGCCCGCGCCGAGCAGCAGCGTCACCGGGACGCTGGCGAAGTCCCATGTCGGCACCAGCGACAGGGGCGCCACTATCAACCGGCCGAGGCCGACACCGGCCGACGCGCCGAGCGCGATCATCAGGTGATCTTCGACACCACGGTGTCTCGGTTCGGGATCGGGACCGACACGGGGCGCCGGATCGCGCCTGTGCGGGGCGGGCGCGGCGGTGCCGATGCGACGGGCGGTCTCGGCCACGCGCTCGTCGATCGCGGCGTCGACGGCGACGGAGAGTTCGCTGGTGGCCTGCTGCAAGCGCTGCGGGTAGGCGCGCAGTTCGGCGCGGTCGCAGCGGTCGAGTTCGGCGCGGGATCGAGTGTGCAGGGTGCGCACCAGCGCGCCGAGTTCGGTGGTCAGGTCGACGCGGGCCAGCTGCACCTGGCTGCGCACCGCCGACAGGCCGGTCTGGCGGCCGCCGTCGCGCCCGGCCAGCAGGGCGACGCGCTCCTCCCTGATCCGGGCCGACTCGGCGCCCGTGCGCAGGGTGGCGATCTGCTCCTCGACCCGCGCCCTGGTGTCGGCGAGCACGCGGGTGAGCACCGCGCTGCGGCGCTGGGCGCCGTCGGTGGGTTCGGCGGCGGTGGCGGCGGCCAGGGCGGCGTGCAGACCGGCCAGGCCGGAGCGGTCGAGCAGGGCGGAGTCGTCGGCGGCGCGGGCCGCGGCGGCCAGTTTCGCGGACACAGCGAGCACGTCGAGATCGGTGATGCCGTGGGCGGCCAGCAGCGCGATACTGCGTTCGCGGGTCGCGCGCCAGTCCTGATAGGCGTGGAAGCCGTTCATGGCGAGCAGGATCGGCTGCTTCGCCGCGCGCAACCGCTCGATCAGGGCCAGTACGTCGGCACCGAGGACGCTGCCCGCGTCGAACAGGATCAGCGCGGCGGGCGGCTCGTCCACCTGTGTGAAAGTGGCCGGATCGGCGAGATCGATGCGCGGTTCGAAGCGGGCGAGTTCGGTGCGCACGAGGGTGGTGTTGGCGTCGTCGACGGCGTAGAGCACCACCTGGGTGCCGTTGCCGGTCTGCTCCATCGCCCGCAGCAGGGCCACGCCCTGCGGATTCCAGCGCTCGATGACGGCCTCGACCTCGGGCGCTATCGCGGGCGATGCGGCGGTGTCGGCCTGCGCGACAGCAGGCGACTCGACAGCATCCGACGGCGCGCCCCCGGCCGGGG
>NZ_JBSGDP010000029.1:0-75801 GCF_053602435.1 Nocardia sp. NPDC004415 | reverse complement strand
GGCGGCCCGGCCGCGACCCGGCGCTGCGCGCCGCCGCTCCTCGGGGTCGCGGGTGCGGGGCTGGGAGTGCGGTCATGGCGGATTTGGTGTGTGCGGTGTGGCTGGGAGTGCGGGAGGTGGCTGACCCGCGGCGATGCAGCGTTGGCCTAGGGCGAGACCAGGTCGTCCTTGGGGGTGCCGTTGACGCCGTTCTGTTCGCGCCAGCGGGTGGTCAGTTCCTGGTTGACCCTCGCGGGGTTCTCCTGGTGGGCGTAGTGCCCTGCGTCGGGGATCGATACCAGGGTTCGGGCGGGGGACCAGCGGGCGCCACGGTGGACGGTGGCGGGCAGCAAGTAGGGGTCCTGGTCGCCGCGCAGGGCCAGGACGGGGATGTCGATGGGGGTGCGCATGGTCGCCATGAAGCGCTTGCCGTCGGGGCGCCATTGGGAGCGGAAGGCCCAGCGCTGGTATTCCAGCGCGCAATGGGCGACGCCGGGGATGCGGACGGCGTGGCGCATGCGGGCGGCGGTTTCGGTGAATTCGGCGCCGCGCGCCCAGTTCTCGCCGACCCGTTCGCGCAGCAGGCGCTCCACCTCGGCGCCGTCGCGCCGGGTGAGCAGGTGTTCGGGGTAGCGGGGCAGCTGGTAGCGCAGGAAGTCGGGCAGCCAGGTGGCGCGCTGGGCGGAGTCGCGCAGGACGGCCTTCTTCAGCGCGGCGGGGTGCGGCGAGCCGATGACGGCGATCGAGCGCACCAGTCGTGGATGCAGCACGGCGGTCGCCCAGCAGACCAGTCCGCCTTCGGCGTGGCCGACCAGGGTCGCCTCGGTGTGCCCGAGCGCGCGGACCAGGCCCGCGATGTCACCGGCCAGGGTCCAGCCGTCGTAGCCGCGCGGGGGTTTGTCGGAATCGCCGTATCCGCGCAGGTCCACGGCGACGGTGCGGTAACCGTGGTCGGGCAGCCCGGTGAGCTGGTGACGCCACGACCACCAGAAGTCGGCGAAACCGTGCAGGAGCAGGACCAGGGGCGCGTCGGCGCGCCCTGGCGGGTCGGCCTCCACGACGTGGAAGCGGATGCCGTTGGCGTGCACGTCACGGTGGGTCCACGGTCCGTCGTAACGGACGCTGGACGGATCCGGGAATGAATTGGACGACACGCCGATCGAGCCTAGTAGGCGGGTCCGGCCGGTGCGACCGGGCCCGCCCGGCGCGTCATCGGCGGGTCGACTTCTCCAGCGCGGGCGCGCTCTCGCGGTGGGTCAGCGCCTGCGGCAGCACCTCGGCGGTCTGCTTGAGCGAGCCGATCGTCTTCTCCGGCGCGCGCAGCTTGCGCACCTTGAGCCAGCCGAGGAAGCCGAGCAACGCGGTGGTGAGGACCATCAGCGCGAACACGATCAGGAACGCGGCCCAGCGGTAGAGCCACACATCCAGCAGTTCGGCGAGGAAGAAGAAAAAGAAGAACGAGCTGAACAGCAGCACCGTCAGCGCGAGGATGAAGAAGACGCTGCCGGTGAGTCCCTTGCGGACTTCGGCGGTCACCTCGGCCTTGGCCAGCGCCACCTCGGCGCGCACAAGGGTCGACATCTGCTCGGTCGCATCGCGGACCAGACTGCCGATACTGGCCGATCCGGGCGGATTGGCGTCGGTCAACGGGATGGAAGTGACCGTCCGACCGTCATTTCCGCCTTGGGTGTAACTCACTTCGTCGACCCTTCTCTGTCCGGTGGTAGTTCGTCCGCGTCACGGCGCGCCTGGTGCACACGTCCTCGGCGCAACAGTAGCGCCGATCCGATCAGCGATGCTGCCATGGAGGTCACCAGAACGGCCGCCTTCGCGAGATCGATGGCTTCCGCGCCGATATCGGCCAGCGCGAGTTCCGCCACCAGAAGGCTAACGGTGAACCCGATCGCGCCCAGTACCGACAGGGCGAACATGTCGCGATATTCCAGTCCGGCAGGTCGTTTCACCCAGCCGAGCCGGATCGTCACCCAACTGACACCGAAGATGCCGATCGTCTTGCCCAGCAGCAGCCCCAGCATGATCGCCAGCGACAACCGCTCGGTGAACAGCGAACCGAACACCGCGCCGTCGAGCGGCACGCCCGAGGCGAACAGCGCGAACAGCGGCACGCACACCCCCGCCGACAGCGGCTGCACGACGTGTTCGAGGTGGGTCGCCGGTGCCATCTGCTCGCCCGGGTCCGGGCGCACCCGGGTGAGCAGGCCGAGCGCGACACCGGCCAGCGTGGGATGGATGCCCGCCTCGTGCAGCGCGTACCAGCACACCAGCGCGATCGGCAGATACACCAGCGGCGTGTGCAGCCGGAACTTCTGGGCCAGCGCCCAGGCCGCGCAGCAGGCCAGCGCCGCCAGCAGCCACAGCAGCGACAGCGAGGCGGTGAACAGCACCGCGATGAGCACGATCGCCAGCAGGTCGTCGACGACGGCCAGGCTCAGCAGGAACACCCGCGCGCTGGGCGGGATGCGTGAGCCGGTCAGCGCGAGCACCGCCAGCGCGAAGGCGATATCGGTGGCCACCGGGATCGCCCAGCCCTTGTCCATGCCGGGCACGCCGTGCCCGACGATCAGCGCGATCACCGCCGGGGTCACCACCCCGCCGACCGCGGCGACCACCGGCAGCGCGGCCCGTTTCGGATCGGCCAGCTCCCCGACGACGAACTCGCGTTTGAGTTCCAGCCCCGCGACGAAGAAGAAGACGGCGAGCAGCCCGTCCTTGGTCCAGTCCGCCAGAGTGAGGTCCAGGTGCAGCGCGGGAATGCTCAGCGAGGTGTCGACCATCGTCTGATAGCTCGCGCCCCACGGCGAATTCACCCAGATCAGCGCGACCGCGGCGGCGATGAGCAGCAGCGCTCCGCCGACGGTTTCGGTCCGGAGGTAGCGGGTCAGTTCGGATCGCACACGGGTGATCAAGCGCGGGCCTCTCGGCAGGGTTGGACTCGGCTGCGGGCGCTCCTCCACCCGGATTCACGACCGCACGCCGACCAGACTTCCCGGCACACCTGGCACCGATCCTAACGGACCCGGCCGACGGCTCACCCCGCCGCCGACCGGGCGCGGCTCAGTTGCCGCCCGCGCGAATCGCCTCGAAAACGCCCGGATCCACCAGCGTGGAGGTGTCCCCGAGCTCGCGTCCCTCGGCCACATCGCGCAGCAACCGGCGCATGATCTTGCCGCTGCGCGTCTTGGGCAGTTCCGGCACCAGATGGATCTCGCGCGGCTTGGCGATCGGGCTGATCTGCTTGGCGACTTCGGCTTTGAGCTCGTCGACCAGGCTGGGGCCCGCGGTGCCCGCCGACTCGCCCGTCAGGATGACGAAGGCGACGATGCCCTGCCCGGTCGTGTCGTCGCTGGCGCCGACCACCGCGGCCTCGGCGACGGCCGGATGGCCCACGAGCGCCGATTCGACCTCGGCGGTGGAAATGCGATGCCCGGAGACGTTCATGACGTCGTCGACGCGGCCGAGCACCCACAGGTCACCGTCGGCGTCGAGCTTGGCGCCGTCACCGGCGAAGTACCAGCCCTGCTCGGCGTAGCGCTCCCAGTAGGTGGCCCGGTAGCGGTCCATATCGCCCCAGATGCCGCGCAGCATCGACGGCCACGGCTTGTCGAGCACCAGGTACCCGTTGGCCTCGGTCTCCCCGAGCTGCACCGGCTTGCCCTCTTCGTCGACGACCGTCGCCGAGATGCCCGGCAGGGGTCGCATGGCCGCGCCGGGCTTGGTGGCGGTGACGCCGGGCAGTGGGGAGATCATGATGGCGCCGGTCTCGGTCTGCCACCAGGTGTCCACGATCGGGGTTTCGTTCGCGCCGATCACGTCGCGGTACCAGCGCCAGGCTTCGGGGTTGATGGGTTCGCCGACCGAGCCCAGGACTCTCAGGGAGGTGAGGTCGTGGGCGTCGGGGATCTCGCGCCCCCACTTCATGAAGGTGCGGATCAGCGTCGGTGCCGTGTAGTAGATCGTGACGCCGTATTTCTCGATGATCTCGAAGTGGCGGTGTTCGTTGGGGGAGTTGGGGGTGCCTTCGTAGACGACCTGGGTGGTGCGGTTGGCCAGGGGTCCGTAGACGATGTAGCTGTGTCCGGTGACCCAGCCGATGTCGGCGGTGCACCAGTAGACGTCGGTGCCGGGTTTGTGGTCGAAGACGTTGTGGTGGGTGTAGGCGGTTTGGGTGAGGTAGCCGCCGGTGGTGTGGAGGATGCCTTTGGGTTTTCCGGTGGTGCCGGAGGTGTAGAGGATAAACAAGGGGTGTTCGGCGGGGAATGCCTGTGCTTCGTGGGAAGGTGAAGCGGCGGCGACGGTTTCGTGCCACCACACGTCGCGCCCGTCGGTCCAGGGCACCTCGGTCCCGACCCGGCGCACCACCAGCACGTGCTCGACCGAGGACGGCACATCGCCCTTGGCTGCCAGCGCCTCGTCCACGGCTTCCTTGAGCGGGGCGGGCCTGCCGCGCCGCCACTGTCCGTCGGTGGTGATGATCAGCCGCGCCTCGGCGTCGTCGACCCGCTGACGCAGCGCGCTGGGGGAGAACCCGGCGAAGACCACCGAATGCGTGAGCCCGAGCCGCGCGCAGGCCAGCATCGACACGATGGCCTCGGGCACCATCGGCATGTAGATCGCGACCCGATCACCGGCCTCGAGCCCGAGCTCGGTCAGGTAGTTCGCGGCGCGCGAAACCTCGTCGAGCAGTTCGCGATAGGTGATGTCGCGTGAATCGCCGGGCTCGCCTTCCCAGTGGATGGCGACCTGGTCGCCGTGCCCGTCGATGACGTGGCGGTCCACGCAGTTGTAGGCGACATTGAGCTCGCCGTCGGCGAACCAGCGGGCGACGGGGGCGTCGCTCCAGTCGAGCACCTGGGTGAAGGGTGTGTGCCAGTGCAGCCGATTGGCCTGCTCGGCCCAGAAGCCGTCACGGTCGGTCTCGGCCTGCTCGTACAGTGCGGCGTGCGCGTTGGCCGACGCGGCGAACTCCGCGCTCGGCGGGAACGAGTCCGGGTGTCCTGCAGCGGTTTCGGTCATGTCGATTCAGCCTCACATGCCTCGTGCGGTCGGGTCGGTCGCGAGGGCGCCAGCCCTGCTCCCTCGACACTAGTCAACGCACCCGGCCCCGCGCGGCGGTTGTATCGCGCAGGTTTCGCGGGTGGGTTCATCCGATGACTTCCCGGACAGATCCGCCGTTCCCGGGCTATCGTTTTATCTCAACCGTTCAGCTGATGGTTCCGAGAATTGTTCATTTATTTCGGGAGACCGCGTTGAGATTGACCAGAGCGACCGCATTGTTCGCCGCCACCGTCACGGCCATGGGCCTCGCACTGACAGCCTGTAGCGCCGACGACAGCGCCGACGCGGCCATCGTCACCACCAACGGGGCGGAGCCGCAGAATCCGTTGGTGCCCACCAATACCAACGAGAACATGGGTGGTCGCGTGGTAGATCGCCTGTTCGCCGGGCTCAAGTACTACGACGCCACCGGTGAGGCGCACGACGAGATGGCGGAGCAGATCGAGACCGCCGATCGCAAGTCCTACCGCATCACCATCAAGCCGGACTGGAAATTCACCGACGGCACCACGGTGACCGCGAAATCATTCGTCGACGCGTGGAACTACGGCGCACTCGCCACGAACGCACAATTGCAGAGTTATGTCTTCACGCCCATTGTCGGATTCGACGAAGTGAATTCCGAGAAACCCACCGCGCAGACGATGTCGGGCCTGAAAGTGGTCGACGATCGCACCTTCACGGTGGAATTGAAATCGCCCTCGATCGATTTCGAGAGTGCCCTCGGATACGCCCCGTTCTACCCGCTTCCGGAGTCGGCGTTCGCGGACATGAAGGCGTTCGGCGAGAACCCGGTCGGCAACGGCCCCTACGCCTTCGAATCCTGGGAACACAACGTCAAGATCGACCTGAAGCCCAACCCGGACTATCCCGGTGGCCGCCCGGCCAAGAACAAGGGCCTGCGCTTCGTCATGTACCAGTCCTTCGAAACCGCCTACGCCGACCTGCAGGCGGGCAATCTCGACACCCTCGACACCATTCCCGACAGCGCGCTGACCTCCTACAAGAGCGATCTCGGCGACCGCGCGATCACCAAGCCCACCGCGCAGAACCAGCACATCGGCATCCAGACGACCGTGCCGCATTTCGGCGGTGAGGAAGGGGTGCTGCGCCGCAAGGCGATCTCGATGGCGATCAACCGCCCGCAGATCAGCGAGAAGATCTTCAACGGCCTGCGCCTGCCCGCCCGCGATTTCACCGCCTCCACGCTGCCCGGATTCAAGGGCGACCTGCCCGGCTCCGAGGTGTTCGACTACAACCCCGATCAGGCCAAGAAGCTCTGGGCCCAGGCCGACGCCCTCTCGCCGTGGTCGGGCAAGTACACGATCACCTACAATTCCGACGGCGGTCACCAGGCCTGGATCGAAGCGGTGGCCAACAGCATCAAGAACACCCTCGGCATCGAGGCGGTCACCAATCCGGTCCCGACCTTCAAGAACGTGCGCGACGCGGTGAACGCCAAGACCATCGGCACCGCGTTCCGCTACGGCTGGCAGGGCGATTACCCGACGATGATGCAGTTCCTGTCCTCGCAGTACTACAGCTACTCCGAGACCAACAATGTCGACTACGACAATCCCGAGGTCGACCGGCTCTTCGACGCCGCCATGGCCGCGGCCACCCAGCAGGAGTCCTACCAGCTGATCGCGCAGGCGCAGACGATCATGATCAAGGACATGGCCGATATCCCGGTATTCGACTATGTCGCCGCCGCGGGCCGCTCCGACCGCGTGACCGAGGCCGAATTGGCCTGGAACGGCCTGTTCGACTTCGAGAACATCGAGAAATAGACCGCGGAGCGGGCGACGATGGCCTGGTACATACTGCGGCGCGTGCTCCAGATGATCCCGGTGTTCCTGGGCGCGACGCTGCTGATCTACGCGATGGTGTTCCTGATCCCCGGCGATCCGATCAAGGCGCTGGCCGGGGAGAAGCCCCTCACCCCGGCGGCCGAGGCGGCCCTGCGCGCCCGGTACCACCTCGATCAGCCGTTCATCGTGCAGTACCTGCACTATCTGAAAGGAATTCTCACCCTCGATTTCGGCACCTCGTTCTCGGGCAGGCCGGTGCGCGCCGAACTGGAACGGGCCTTCCCGATCACCATCAAGCTGGCGTTTCTCGCGGTGTTCATCGAGGGCGTGTTCGGCATCGTCTTCGGGCTGATCGCCGGCCTGCGCAAAGGCAAGCTGTTCGATTCGACGATGTTGATCGCGAGTCTGGTGCTGATCGCGCTGCCGGTGTTCGTCGTCGGCTATCTCGCGCAGTTCTTCCTCGGGGTGAAGTGGGGGATCGCGCCGGTGACCGTCAGCGGGAAGGCGAGCCTGGGTGAGCTGCTCGTGCCGGCGTTCGTGCTCGGGTCGCTGTCGTTCGCCTATGTGCTGCGGCTGACCCGGAACTCGGTGGCGGAGAACAAATCCGCCGACTACGTGCGCACCGCGACGGCCAAGGGGCTGGGCCGCAGGCGGGTGGTCACCGTGCACATCCTGCGCAATTCGATGATCCCGGTGGTCACCTTCCTCGGTGCCGATTTCGGCGCGCTGATGGCGGGTGCCATCGTCACCGAGGGCATCTTCAACATCCCCGGCGTCGGCGGCACGCTCTACCAGGCCATCACGCGCGGCGAGCCGCCGACGGTGGTGTCGTTCGTGACGGTGCTGGTGGTGATCTTCCTGGTGATGAACCTGCTCGTCGACCTGCTCTACGCCGCGCTCGACCCGAGGATCCGTTATGCATGAGAGTCAGCGGCATTTCGTGGCCCCGCCCGACGAGGTGGAGGTGCTCGCCACCGACCGGGTCACCGACACCGGCACCCCGACGAGCATCTGGGGCGACGCGTGGCGCCGGTTGCGTCGCAATCCGGTGTTCCTGGTGGCGGTGGTGCTGATCGCGCTGGTGCTGCTGGTCGTGATCTGGCCGTCGCTGTTCACCGGGCAGGACCCGCGCCTGTGCCTGGGTGAATACGGCATGGACACGCCGCGGTCGGGTCATCCGTTCGGATTCGACAAGCAGGGCTGTGACATCTACGCCCGCACGATCTACGGCGCCCGCGCCTCGGTGAGCGTGGGAGTCGGCGCGGCGCTGCTGTTCCTGCTGGTCGGCGGCGTGCTCGGCGCGCTGGCCGGATTCTTCGGCGGCGTACTCGACGCGATCGTCTCGCGCGTGGCCGAGGTCTTCTTCGCCATCCCGATGGTGCTGGCCGCGATCGTGCTGCTGCAACTGCTGCGCCCGGCCACGGTGACGACGGTGATCCTGATCCTGGTCGCCTTCACCTGGCCGCAGGCCGCGCGCATCGCCCGTGGCGCGGTGATCGAGGCCAAGAACAGCGAATACGTCACCGCGGCCGAGGCACTGGGCGTCTCCCGGCTGGGTACGCTGGGCAGGCACGTGCTGCCGAACGCGGCGGGCCCGCTGATCGTGGTGGCGACGCTGTGGCTGGGCGTCTTCATCGTCACCGAGGCGACGCTGTCGTATCTCGGCGTCGGCCTGCCGCCCGAGATCGTGTCCTGGGGCACCGATATCGCCAGGGCCAAGAGCGAGATCCGCACCTCGCCGATCCTGTTCTATCCGGCGACCGCGCTGGCCGTCACCGTCCTGAGCTTCATCATGCTCGGCGACGCGGTGCGCGACGCGCTCGATCCGAAGGAGCGCACCCGATGAGCGAGCCCGAACCGCTGCTCGACATCCGCGACCTCGAGGTCAGCTTCACCACCGACGGCAAGCCGGTGCCCGCCGTGCGCGGGGTGAACCTCACCGTCTTCCCCGGGCAGACCGTGGCGATCGTCGGCGAGTCCGGCTCGGGCAAGTCGACCACCGCGCACGCGATCATCGACCTGCTGCCCGGCACCGGCAAGGTCACCGGCGGCCGGATCAGCTTCGACGGCACCGAGCTCACGACCGCCTCGGCCAAGGAGATCGTCGCGATCCGCGGCAACGGCATCGGGCTCGTCCCGCAGGACCCGATGTCGAACCTGAACCCGGTGTGGAAGATCGGGTTCCAGATCCGGGAGACGCTGGCCGCCAACGGCATCGCCACCGGTGCCGCCGCCCGCGAGCGCGCGATCGAGCTGCTGACCGAGGCGGGCATGCCCGACGCCGAACGCCGGGTCAACCAGTATCCGCACGAGTTCTCCGGCGGGATGCGCCAGCGTGCGCTCATCGCCATCGGCCTGTCGTGCCGCCCCAAACTGCTCATCGCCGACGAGCCCACCTCGGCGCTCGACGTCACCGTGCAACGCCAGATCCTCGACCACCTCGACGGCCTCACCACCGAGCTGGGCACCGCGGTCCTGCTGATCACCCACGACCTCGGGCTCGCGGCGGAACGGGCCGAGCACCTGGTGGTGATGTATCGCGGCCGGGTCGTGGAATCGGGCCCGGCCCAGCAGATCCTGCGCGATCCACAGCACGAGTACACCAGGAAGCTGGTGCGTTCGGCGCCCTCGCTGGCCGCGCAGCGGATGTCGTCGTCGCGACAGCGGGCCCAGGTGCGCGCGCAGGCGGTGGAGGTCGCCGAGCGCGAGGAACTGCCCGACACCGTACTCGACGTGCGCAACCTGACCAAGGCGTTCAAGATCCGGGGCACCCGGCCGTGGCAGTCCACCGATTTCGTCGCCGTGCGGGACGTGAGCTTCACCGTCGAGCGGGGTACGACCACCGCTGTCGTGGGCGAGTCCGGCTCGGGCAAGTCGACGCTGGCGCAGATGGTCCTCGGTCTGCTCGCGCCGACCTCGGGCAGTGTCGCCTTCGACGGACAGCAGGTCGCGACCCTGGACCGCAAGCGCGCCTTCGCCTTCCGTCGCCGCGTCCAGCCGATCTTCCAGAACCCCTACGGCTCGCTCGACCCGATGTACTCGATCTTCCGCACCGTCGAGGAACCGCTGCGGGTACACAAGATCGGCACCGCCGCCGAGCGCGCGGCGACGGTGCGCGACCTGCTCGACAAGGTGTCGCTGCCCGCCTCGGTGCTGCGCCGCTATCCCAACGAGCTCTCCGGCGGGCAGCGTCAGCGGGTCGCGATCGCCCGCGCGCTGGCCCTGTCACCGGAGCTGGTGGTCTGCGACGAGGCGGTCTCGGCCCTCGACGTCCTGGTCCAGGCCCAGATCCTCACCCTGCTCAACGACCTGCAGGCCGAACTCGGTCTGACGTATCTGTTCATCACCCACGACCTGGCCGTCGTCCGGCAGATCGCCGACAACGTGCTGGTCATGCGGGCGGGCGAGGTGGTGGAGGCGGCGACCACCGACCAGGTGTTCGCGGCCCCGGAACAGGACTACACGCGCGCGCTGCTGGAGGCGATTCCGGGCCGGGAGCTGCTCCTCGGCTGACCGTCGCGAAGCCGGGTGGTCACGGGCTGTGGCGCGCGTGGGTGACGCTGCCCGCCGGGTATCCGGACCGCACACCCGGCGTCGAGGCGGTATGCCGGGCCGGAATTCAGCGTGCGGTCGCGGCTCGTCGGCGTAGCGTGGGCGGGGTCCGCGTGGTCGAGTCGCAGGGGTAGGAGACGCCGATGGACCGGATCGATGCCGAACGCCAGGCCGAGCTCGAAGCGCGACGGCGCCGGGCGCACACCCCGGCCGCCAAGCGGCTGGCCGAAACGCTGTGGCCGGACCGCGCCTGGCCGCGGGTGGGCGGGCTGCATGTCCTCGTCGATGGCGCTGTGCTCGAACGGTAGCCTCGTATGCCGTGACTGATCCGCTGCAGCCCCTGGTCGACCTGCCCGGCGTGCGTGACGCCGCCGACAAGGCCCGCGACGCGCTCGCCGCGGTGCACCGGCACCGGTCCAACCGGCGCGGCTGGGCGACCACCGCCGCCGAAGCCGCGGTCCGCGCGGCACGCTCGTCGGCCGCCATCGAGGGCGCGAGCACCGACCTGCCCGCCGACGGCCAGGTCAGCGATCCGGTCCTGGCAGGCGCCCTGCGCGTGGGCCAGGCCCTCGACGGCGACGCGCTGAACAACCTCGTCGGCACCTGGCGCCGCGCCCCGCTCCAGGCCCTGGCCCGCCTGCACCTGCTCGCCGCCGCCGACCTCGTCGACGACCAGCTCGAACTCGGCCGACCGCGCACCACCCCCGGCGTCGCCGAGCGCCTCGACATGCTCGTGCAGACCGTCCAGTCCAGCAAGGCCCCCGCACCGGTGATCGCGGCGGTCGTGCACGGTGAACTGCTGACCCTGCGCCCGTTCGGCACCGCCGACGGCGTGGTCGCGCGCGGCGCGTCCCGGCTGGTCGCGGTGGCCAGCGGCCTCGACCCGCACAGCCTCGGCGTCCCCGAGGTCTTCTGGCTGCGCCGCCGCCAGGCCTATCTCGACGCCGCCGCCGGCTTCGGCATGGGCACCGCCGAGGGAGTGGGCGGCTGGGTGCTGTTCTGCGCGGGCGCGCTGGAAGACGGTGCGCGCGAGGCCAACTCGATCGCCGACGCGGCCGCCGCGAACTGACCCGCACATCGAAGCGGGCGGCGTAACCGATTCCTCGGTCTCGCCGCCCGCTGAGCACGGAACACCCGGTTACCAAGCGTGCTGGGGTGGGTTGTGTTCGGTGGCCTCGGCGATCATCCGAACCCCGCCGGTTCATCCCCGCAACCTGTGCGAGGCGTTCGCCGACGACTGTCCGAATTTCGCAGGCCCACAACTCTGCTGCCCTTGTCGCGGCGCGCTCCGCGTGGGTGCCTGGCGTCCGTGCTGGGAAGGGTGGGATGGGAGGCGAATGCCTTCTCTTCCGGCTCCGTCTTGGCCTTCCGTCCTTCCGTGCCTCCATTCTTACACTGTGACTGCACTCACATCAAGCATTTCTCAGGCATTACCGATTACCGCGATTTTCGGCGTGTCAGACGGCGATCCGTGCTGGAGCGTTGCCATCCCGACGCAGGTCAGCGACGTTTCCGCAGCAACCGGTAGCTGATCGCGCCAGCCACGATCGCGCTCAGCCCGACCGCGGCGGTGGCGGCCACGGTGGTGCCCGACGGCGCCTGGAACCGCGACCACAGCGACACCGGATTCGAGAAGATCAGCACCGGCCAGCCCTGCGCGGCGGCCTCCTTGCGCAGCCCGCGATCGGGATTCACCGCGGTCGGATGACCCACGGCGCTCAGCATCGGCACATCGGTCACCGAATCGGAGTAGGCGTAGCAGCGCGACAGGTCGTAACCCTCACTGGCGGCCAGCTTCTCGATCGCGGCCACCTTCCCCTCGCCGTAGCAGTAGAACTCGATGTCACCGGTGTAGCGGCCGTCCTCGACCACCATCCGGGTGGCCTCGGTGTGCGAGGCGCCGAGCGCTTCGGCGATCGGGTTGACGATCTCCTCGCCGGAGGCCGAGACGATCACCACATCGTGTCCGCGGATCTTGTGATCGGCGATCAAATCGGCAGCCTCGGCGTAGATCACCGGGTCGACGAGCTCGTGAAGTGTCTCCGCCACAATGGATTTCACCTGCTCGACATCCCAGCCCGCGCACATGTTGGCCAGGTTTGCCCGCATCTTTTCCATCTGGTCGTGATCGGCACCGGAGAGCAGGAACAAAAAGTGCGCGTAGCTGCTCTCCAGGACCGCCCGGCGGTTGAGCAGACCCTGGGCGTAGAACGGTTTGCTGAACACGAACGCGCTCGATTTCGCGATCACCGTTTTGTCGAGATCGAAGAACGCCGCGACGCGTCCGCCCGGCACCGGCGCGCGCGCCGCATCGGCGAGACTTGTGTCCGTAGGCGATGTCTGGTCACGATCGTCGGTCACGTCATCAGGATAGGCACGCGCGGCCGGGTCCGCAGGAGGCGCCCTGCACAGCGACTTCACAGGGTTTGCCCCGGGGACGCCGGAGCCGCGAATCGCCTGAAGATGGTGGCGAACGCTACTTGCGCCCGCGGCGGGGGATGGGTGTAGTATTGCTGGCACCTGGACATGGTCCAGGCGCGTTCAGCCCGACCCCCCGGGGCTGAACCCGACGGCCCCAGCCTCCTCCCCCCCGGCTGGGGCCGTCCTCTATTTCCGGCACGGTGTGTGAAAGTTCTCCACACCCCCGAGTTATCCACAATCGCCCCCGGGTGGGTGTTGACAGTTCGCGGTTTCGACCACGCTGAGCTGCATGAACCTCGCCGCACCGCCCCGCAGCCCCGCGCAGGCCGCGCTCGCGCCCGCTCTCGTGCTCGTCGCCGATCCCCGCTTGCGCAACGAAGTCCGTCGCGTGGCGGCCGCGGCCGAACGCGTCACCGACGAACGGGTCATGCCGGTCAGCAGACACGCTTGGTCCGCCGCCGGGTTGGTGATCCTCGATACCGCCGCCGCCACGGCCGCCACCACCGCGGGCTGTCCGCGCAGACCCGGAATCGTGCTGGTCACCGAGGGCGAACCGGCCGTTCCGGACTGGCAGGCCGCCACCGCCGTCGGTGCCGAACGGGTGGTCGCGCTACCCGGCGGCGCGGTGGCACTCGTCGAGCAGTTCGCCGAACACGCCGAACTGCGCACCGGCGAAGGGGTGGTCGTGGCGATCGCCGGTGCGGGTGGCGGCGCGGGCGCGACCACTCTGGCCGCCGCCACGGCCCTGCGCGGTGCGGCGCTCCAGCTGCGGCGCGACACGATCTTGATCGACGGTGCGCCGCTCGCCGGTGGTATCGACCTGGTCCTCGGTATGGAGAACACCGCGGGCCTGCGCTGGCCCGATCTGGTCATCGAGGACGGCCGCGTCTCCGCCGCCGCCCTGCACAGCGCGCTACCCGCGGCGGCTCCTGGCCTGGCGGTGCTCTCGTGCGGGCGGGGCCGTGGCGGGCGGCACGGACCCGCCGGCGAGCGTCCACTCACCGAGCTCGCTCCCGCCGCGGTGCGTGCCGTCATCGAATCCGGCAGGGCCGCAGGCGATCTGGTGATCTGTGACGTGTCCGGCGAACGCGGCTCGGCGGCCGACGCGATGGTCGATGCCGCCGATCTGGTCGTGCTCGTCGTGCCGGCCCGGCTGCGCGCGGTCGCCGCGGCGGAGGTGGTCGCCGGATATCTGGGTGAGCGAAATCCCAACCGGGGCTTGATTGTTCGCGGTCCCGCACCCGGTGGGCTGCGCGGTGCCGAGGTGGCCGAAGTGCTCGGGCTACCGCTGCTGGCGGCGGTGCGCGGCGAGGCGGGCCTGGCCGCCCGGCTCGAACGCGGCGGACTGACAGTGCGCCGCCGTGGCCCGCTGCGCGACGCGGCCGACGCGGTCCTGGCCGTCGCCGGGGCGGAGCGGCGATGACCACCTTCGTCACCGTCGAACTGCTCGAACGCGTCCGCGAACGCCTCGCCGAACACACGGGCGTCCCCGACGCGGCCCAGCTGGCCGCCGCCATCCGCGCCGAAGCAGGCGGCGTCCTCGCCGACACCGACCTGCTGCGCGCCCTGCGCCTGTTGCAGACCGAGATGACCGGCGCCGGGCTGCTCGAACCGCTGCTGCACGATCCCCGCGTGGCCGATGTGCTCGTCACCGGACCCGATTCGGTGTGGATCGATCGAGGTCACGGCCTCGAACACACCGATGTCCGCTTCGCCGACGAAGCGGCCGTCCGCCGCCTGGCCCAGCGTCTCGCCCTGGCCGCCGGCCGCCGCCTCGACGACGCGCAACCCTGGGTCGACGGCAAGCTCGCGGGCACCGAGGCCACCCTCGGCGACGCCTTCGGTGTGCGCCTGCACGCGGTCCTGGCCCCGGTCGCCCACGACGGCACCTGCCTGTCGCTGCGTGTGCTGCGCCCGGCCACCCAGGGCCTGGCGGCACTCGCCGCCGCGGGGTCGGTACCGCCCGCGGCCCACCAGCTGCTGGTCGATATCGTCCGCGCACGGCTGGCCTTCCTGGTCGTCGGCGGCACCGGAGCGGGAAAAACTACGATGCTGTCCGCCTTGCTCGCCGCGGTCGACCCGGCCGAACGCATCATCTGTGTGGAGGACGCCGCCGAACTCGCGCCCGTCCACCCCCACGTCGTACGCCTGGTCGCCCGCACCGCCAATGTCGAAGGCGTCGGCGCCGTCACCGTCCGCGATCTGGTCCGCCAGGCCCTGCGCATGCGCCCCGACCGCATCGTCGTCGGTGAGGTCCGCGGCGCCGAAGTCGTCGACCTGCTCACCGCACTCAACACCGGCCACGACGGCGGCGCGGGAACGGTCCACGCCAACTCGCCACAGGAAGTCCCCGCCCGCCTGGAAGCCCTGGCCGCCCTCGGCGGCATGGACCGCGCCGCCCTGCACAGCCAGTTGGCCGCCGCCGTCCAGGTCGTCCTGCACGTCCACCGGCGAGCCGACGGCACCCGGGTACTCCGCGAAATAGGTGTCCTGGAGCGCGATCCCGACGGCATCCACATCACCCCGGCCTGGCGCTCCGATGACCTCCCGACTCCCGGTTCCGCCGAGCTGCGGCGACTGCTCGAGGTGCGGCTCGGATGAACAGTTGTCGCGTCGGTCGGGCGGCGGTGCCAGCCGCAGCGGCTGTCGGCGTAGGCGGCAGGAGCAGCGTGATTCTGCGTCGAAGGCCGGTGGGACAGAACGTCATCCGCGACCCCAGTGGCCAAGTTTCGACTGCTGAGGCGTCGTAGGGCTCTCGTAGAGGTGAGGAAGGGTGTGGATCGATGGGGACAGGATTGCTCTGCTGTGCGGTGGCGCTGCTCGTCCTGCCGATGGCTGGGGACAAGCGCAGATTAGGCCGGGTGTTCGGGCAGGTTCGTCCGCGTGCGCCGCGACAGGTTCCTGTGGAGTGGTGTGCGGGAATCGCCGTCGGGGCAGCGGCTTTCGTCTTCGGCCTCGGTATCGGGCTGGCGGCCCTCATCGTCGGCGTCACCTTCGCGGTGCGGCGGCGGCGTGGGCTCGGCGAGCGTAATCGCCGCCAGGAATGTGGATATCTGCTGGCCGGGATCGAAGCGGTCATCGGTGAGCTCCGGGTCGGCGCGCACCCCAGCGCGGCCGCGGAGTCCGCTGCGAACGAGTCACGCGGCGAAGCGGCACGCGTCCTGTCCGTCAGCGCGGGCCGCAGCCGCCTCGGCGGTTCCGGGGCCGACGGCTGGATCCACCCGGATTCACCAGTGGCCGAAGAACTTTCCCGCATCGCCAGCGCGTGGCGCGTCGCCGAGCAACACGGCCTCGCCCTCGCCGAACTCCTCGCCGCCGCCAGAACCGACCTCCTCGGCCGCCTCCGCTTCCGCGACCGCACCGAAGCCGCCCTGGCCGGTGCCCGCGCCTCCGCCACCGTCCTCGCGGGCCTCCCCGTCATCGGCATAGCCCTGGGCCAACTGATGGGCGCCGCCCCCCTCACCGTCCTGTTCACCTCCCCCGCCGGCCAACTCCTCCTCCCACTCGGCGCCACCCTGGCCTGCTGTGGATTGCTGTGGACAGACGCCATCACCCGCCGAAGCACCGCATGACGAAAGTCCCGGGCGTCGAGCACTCGGGGGTCGGCATCTGTCGTTGGAGCCGGAGGAGCAGACATGCCGGGTGTGAACAGTTGGGGACCGCTCGAAGGACGGCCGTGACAGATATGCCTGCGGTTCTCACGTGCTGTCGTCGGCCGGATCGCTCGATGGCCGGGTGTGAACAGTTGGGGACCGCTCGAAGGACGGCCGTGACGGACATGCCTGCGGTTCTCACGTGCTGCGGTCGGCCGGATCGCTCGATGGCCGGGTGTGGATGGCGCGTGTCAGCGGTGGCAGGAGGACAGGTCGGTGGGTTGAGACGTGGTGTGGACAGGTGGGGATCGATCGATGGAGTCGGGAGGGAGTGTCGTGGTCGAGCTGGTTGGGGGAGTGTCGCCGGGGGCGTTGGTTGTGGCGGCGATAGCGGTTCTGGTTCTGCCGGGGCGCGTGGCCGTCAGCCGACGGGTGCGGGCGCTGGCGGGGACCGATGTCGGTGTGGTGCGGGAGAGCCAGGGGCCGGGGCGCGCTGATCCGCTGGGGTCGGCTTCGGCGTTCGATCTGCTGGCCGCGTGTCTGCGCTCGGGCTTGCCGATGGCGGCCGCCGCACGGGCCGCCGCGCCGACGGCGCCGCCGGTCTTACGGACCGCGCTGCTGCGGGCTGCGGATCTGCTGGCACTCGGGGCTGATGCCGCGACGGCCTGGGAGCGGGCGGCCGCTGACGCGGCGAGTTCGCCGGGCGCCGACGAAGTCGAGTCGCTGGCCAGGATGGCGCGCCGCTCCGCGCGGTCCGGCGCCTCGCTGGCCGATGCGGTCGGCGAACTCGCCGTCCAGCGGCGCGAGGCGGTCGAGGATGCCGCGGTGGCACGTGCCGAGCGCGCGGGCGTACTGATCGGCGGACCGCTCGGCCTGTGCTTCCTGCCCGCCTTCGTCTGTCTCGGCATCGTCCCGGTGGTGATCGGCCTCGCCGACCGGGTGCTCGGCGACGGAGGCCTGCTGTGACCGGCCTCGACGAGGCCACCGAATCGTCACCCTGCGGATCCGCCGCACGGTGTGGAAGAAGAGGAGAACACGATGACGTTCGTTCGCACCGTATATATAGGGGCGCGCACCAGGCTCACACGCCTGCTGATCGACGACGACGGGATGAGCACCGCAGAGTATGCGATAGGCACGATCGCGGCGGCGGCGTTCGGCGCGGTGCTGTACGGGGTGGTGACCGGCGACAGCATCGTCAACGCCTTGACCCAGATCATCGACAAGGCGCTCAACACCAGCGTGTGACCGGCAGGAACCCGAGCAGACTCGCGGGCGACGCAGGCGCGGTGACGGTGGAAGCCGCCATCGCCCTGGCCGCCCTCGTCTGCGCCGTCACCCTCTGCATCGGTGCCCTGCTCGCGGCGTCCACCCAGGTCCGCTGCCAGGACGCCGCCCGCGAAGCCGCCCGCCTCGCCGCCCGAGGCGACACCGCCCACGCACACGCTGCGGGCAAAACCGTCGCTCCACCCGGCGCGACGATCGACCTCCGCACCGAAGGCGACCGGATTGTCGCCACAGTCTCGGCACAAACACCCCTGCTCCCCGGGCTCCGCCTACACGCGCAGGCAGTCGCCATCACCGAGCCCGGGGTGCGGTGATGGAACCGGCAGTCCGGAGGTCACGGTCCGACCTGTGCGGTGCTGGGCGGGCAGTCCGGCGGTCGCGGTCCGACCCGGGCGGTGATGGGCAGGTAGTCCGGAAATCACGATCCGATCCCTGTGGTGTGGTGACCGGGCGGTCAACCCGGAGGTCACGAATCGACCCGTGCGGTGGTGGGAGTGCTCCCCGGAGGTCGCGAACCGGCCCCTGGGGCGCGGTGACGGGGTGGGTGACTCCGAGATCGCGAACCGACCCTCGCATAGGGCGGTGGACGGCGCGCGGCGCGAGGGTCCGGCGCGCGATGCGGGCAGATCGAGGTGGGGCGACCGCATTCGCGTGCTTCGCCCTGGCGGGGCTGATCGCCGCCACCCTGCTGGTAGGACATGTCGGATCAGTGGTGGCGGCCAGGCACCGGGCGCAGGCAGCCGCCGATCTGGGCGCGCTGGCTGCGGCGGGGAGGCTCGTGGAGGGTGCGGACGCCGGATGCGCGGCGGCGGGGGAGGTCGCCGGACGGATGGGCGCGGCGGTCGGGCGGTGCGCGGTCGAGCAGTGGGATGTGGTGGTGGCGGTGCGGGCGGAGGTGTCGTTCGGGGTGTTCGGTATGCGCACTGTCGCGGCGACGGCCCGCGCCGGTCCGGTGGACGAGAGTGGGTGACACAGAAGTGTTCACACCGGCCGGTGGTAGTTCCGCCCCGGGCTATTCGGTAATTCGCCGAATAGGCCCCGATGCCATTCCATGCGCATTCTTTGATGACACGGCGAAAAAAATGAAAACAATGGTGGTGGTTACTCGCGCGTATCGCCGGGCAATGCGTCAGTTAACAGAAAACCTGTCCTTTTTAATCGCCGACCCGCCCTCCACCGCTGGTCAGCGCAAATTCGGACAGTCGACCAGTAATCGGCGGGCGAGGTGTCGCCGTTGTCACGTCAACACCGCGCGAGCGTCACAGCTCGCAATGGCCCTTCTCGTGGGCTCGCAACTCGCTCAGCACCGCGCTCAACAGGCGACCCGCCGCGTCCTTGTCGAGGGGGTTGTTGCCGTTGCCGCACTTGGGCGACTGCACGCAGGACGGGCAGCCGTCCTGGCAGGCACAACTGCCGATGACGCTGAGCGTGGCCGTCAACCAGGTCTCGAGCTGGGCGAATCCCCGCTCAGCGAAGCCTGCGCCGCCGGGCTGGCCGTCGTAGACGAACACCGTGGGCGCGCCGGTGTCGGGGTGTTCGGCGATGGAGACACCGCCGATGTCCCACCGGTCGCAGCCCGCGACCAGGGGCAACATCCCGATGGCGGCGTGTTCGGCGGCGTGCAGGGCGCCGGGCAGCGCGTCGTCGGTGATGCCCGCCGCGGCGAGCAGGCCCGGCGTCACGGTGTAGAGCACGGCTCTGGTGTGCAGAGTGTGCGCGGGCAGGTCGAGTTCCACTTGGTCGAGCACTTCCCCGGTGACCAGTGTGCGCAGGTACCCGACCACCTGGTTGGTCACCGCGACCTGCGCGGATGCGACGGTGACGCCCCCGTGGACCCGCTGGGCGAGCACCTCCTCGACGCGGATCGAGGTCACCTGACGGGCGCTGGTGGTGAAGCCGGGATCCACCTCGTTGACGAAGGCCACCCCGCCGTCGAGGTCGAGTTCGTCGACCAGATAGGTCTCGCCCTGGTGCAGGTGGACGGCTCCGTCGTGCAGGGTCGCGGGCGCGCGGCCGGCATCGGCGGTCCCGAGCAGCCGCCCGGTCTCGGCGTCGACGATCGCCACCGGCGTGCCGAGCCCACCCCGCACGTCGACGGCGTCGTGCGGATGGCTGTGCGCGGTGACATGCCAGCGCCCTTCCTGCCCGCGAACCCCTGCCCGGCGCCGGATCATTCCCTGTTCGGCCAGGTCAGCCAGCACTTCCGTGGCGCGCAGTTCGGTCACCTCGGTGTCGGTGAGCGGCAGCTCCAGCGCCGCGCACAGCAGTTGCGGGCCGAGCACATACGGGTTGTAGGGGTCGGTGACGGTGGCCTCGATGGGCCGGTCGAGCAGCGCTTCCGGGTGATTCACCAGGTAGGTGTCGAGCGGGTCGTCCGTGGCGACGAGCACCACGAGCGAGCCCTGCAGCCGTCGGCCGGCTCGTCCCGCCTGCTGCCAGAAGGAGGCCACCGTGCCGGGAAAACCGGCGATGACCACGGCGTCGAGCCCGGCGATATCGACGCCGAGCTCGAGCGCGTTGGTGCTCGCCGCGCCGAGCAGCGCGCCCTGCGACAGCGCGTTCTCCAGCTCGCGCCGGTCCTCGGCCAGATAGCCGGCCCGATACGCGGCGACCCGTTCCCGCAGTTCAGGTGCTGTTTCCGCGAGGATTCTCCGTGCGTCCAGAGCGATCAGCTCGGCCCCGCGCCGTGACCGCACGAAGGCGAGCGTGCGCGCGCCCTCGGTCACCAGGCTCGCCATGATCTTGGCTGCCTCGCTGGTCGCGGTGCGCCGGACCGGCGCGCCGTTCTCCCCGGTGATCATCGTGCTCAGCGGCGGCTCCCAGAGCGCGACGGTCCGCGCCCCGCGTGGCGAGGCGTCGTCGGTGACCGCGGTGACGGGTGCGCCGATCAGCCTGCTCGCCGAGGCGGCGGGGTCGGCGCTGGTCGCCGAGCACAGCACGACCACCGGGTCGGCGCCGTAGAAACGGGCGATACGGCGGAGTCTGCGCAACACCATCGCCACGTGCGAGCCGAACACGCCCCGGTAGGCGTGGCATTCGTCGACCACGATGTAGCGAAGATTGCGCAGCACCCGCGCCCAGCGCTGGTGTGAGCGCAGCACGCCGACGTGCAGCATGTCGGGATTGGTGAAGATCCACCGCGCATTGGCCCTGACCCACTGCCTGACCTCGGTCGGAGTGTCGCCGTCGTAGGCGGCCGGATGCACCTCACGCAGGGGATTGTCGTGGATCAGGCCGGTGACGGCCCGCAACTGATCGGCCCCGAGCGCCTTGGTGGGCGACAGGTACAGCGCGGTGGCGCGCGGGTCCGCGTGCAGGGCGGTCAGGACCGGCAGTTGGTAGCCGAGAGATTTCCCGGAGGCCGTTCCGGTGCTCACGACGACGTGGTTTCCGGCGGCCGCGAGCTCGGCGGTGCGGGTCTGGTGTTCCCACGGCAGGTCGATGCCGTTCGCGTTCAGGGCTGTGACCAGCTCCGATGGCGTCCATTCCGGCCACGGTGTGGTGCGGGCGCGCTGTGCGGGGAGCTCGGCGACGTGGGTCAGCGGGTCGGCGCCGGCGACCACGTCTGTCAGGACACGATTCAGCAACGATCGACCGTAGCTTTCGCCTGTTCCGGGCTGCCGAACCCCGGTCCGGTCTGTCGGATTCATCCCTGACCCCTCTCCCGCGACACGGGAAGTGTGAAACGTGTGTGTGCCGAGACCGCGACCTGCGATTTCGTAACCCAATAGCGACCTGGGTCACAGCTGGTTTGCTGGAAGCTCACCCGGTTATCCTGAAGCAAACAGACTGAAAGTACGGATTCACCCAATGTGTCCCTTACCTGCACATTCGCAAGATCAAGAATTTTGCAAATTGTCGGTAACTCGGCTGTTGAATTGCTCAAAGACATGGTTCACTGGGTCTCGGTCGCAAGCTTCTGTGTTCGAGGGACGGATCGAAGGTCCAACCATCAGCAGGATCGATGTTGCGAACGCCGTGCTCAGGATTTCCTTGCAGGGGGACCAACAGTACAGCGGTCGGAACGGGCCCGGTGGACGAACCCAGTTGTCCGCCGTTCCGGTAAGAAAGAGAAGGAACAGAATGGCACAGGGAACTGTGAAGTGGTTCAACGCGGAGAAGGGGTTCGGCTTCATCGCGCCCGAGGACGGCTCCGCTGACGTCTTCGTCCACTACTCGGAGATCCAGGGCACGGGCTTCCGTACCCTCGAAGAGAACCAGAAGGTCGAGTTCGAGGTCGGCCAGGGCACCAAGGGCCCGCAGGCCACCGGCGTTCGCGCGCTCTCCTGAGCTGCGAAACCCATCAACGCCCGTCCCCCACCTCCGTCTTCGGAGGTGGGGGACGAGCCGTTTCCGGGCCCCGATCCGTATGACTTTCGGGTGTCTTCGTAGCCTGGTCGACGCGGCTACCCAGGCGCGCAGGGTATAAACGTCACTGGTGGCGATGTCCGAACGTCGCGCCGTCTGCCCCAGTCGCGCACCGAGCGGACCACCCGACGCGCGGATCTAGAAGGAAGGTGTTCGCCGGTGGCAACACGAGACCGCAGTTCAGCCGACCAGGGGCGTCCCCTGCGTCGTCTCGTGATCGTCGAGTCCCCGACGAAGGCCCGCAAGATCGCGCCCTACCTGGGCCGCAACTACACCGTCGAGGCCTCGGTCGGCCACATCCGCGACCTTCCGCGCGGCGCCGCCGACGTGCCCGCCAAGTACAAGGGCCAGTCCTGGGCCCGCCTCGGTGTCGACGTCGATCACGACTTCGAGCCGATCTACGTGGTCAGCCCGGACAAGAAGGCCAAGGTCTCCGAGCTCAAGAGCCTGCTGGCCGACGCCGACGAGCTCTACCTCGCCACCGACCCCGACCGCGAGGGCGAGGCGATCGCCTGGCACCTGCTCGAGACGCTCAAGCCGAAGGTCCCGGTCCGCCGGATGGTCTTCCACGAGATCACCGAGCCGGCCATCCTCGCCGCCGCCGCCGACACGCGCGAGCTCGACAACGATCTGGTCGACGCGCAGGAGACCCGCCGCATCCTGGACCGCCTCTACGGCTACGAGGTCAGTCCGGTGCTGTGGAAGAAGGTCATGCCCCGGCTCTCGGCCGGTCGCGTGCAGTCGGTGGCCACCCGGGTGATCGTGCGGCGTGAGCGTGAGCGCATGGCGTTCCGGTCCGCCGAGTACTGGGACATCGCCGCCAAGCTCGACGCGGGCCCCGACGAGGCCACCGATTCGACCAATCCGCGCACTTTCGGCGCCCGCCTCGTGCAGGTCCAGGGTGACCGTGTGGCCTCGGGCCGCGATTTCGGTTCCGACGGGCAGCTCAAGTCGGCCTCCGGCGTCGTGGTGCTGGACGAGGCGTACGCGCGCAGGCTGGCCGAGGCGCTCGACGGCGCCGATCTGGTCGTGTCCTCCGCCGAGGCCAAGCCGTACACGCGCAAGCCGTACCCGCCGTTCATGACCTCCACGCTGCAGCAGGAGGCGGGCCGCAAGCTGCGCTTCACCTCCGAGCGCACCATGCGGGTGGCCCAGCGGCTCTACGAAAACGGCTACATCACCTACATGCGTACCGACTCGACCACGCTGTCGGAGTCGGCTATCGCGGCGGCGCGCTCGCAGGCCACCCAGCTCTACGGCGCGGAGTTCGTCTCGCCGTCGCCGCGCCAGTACACCCGCAAGGTCAAGAACGCGCAGGAAGCCCACGAGGCGATCCGCCCGTCCGGTGACACCTTCATGACGCCGGGCCAGCTGGCGTCCAAGGTCGACCAGGACGAGTTCAAGCTCTACGAGCTGATCTGGCAGCGCACCGTCGCCTCGCAGATGGCCGACGCGCGCGGCACGACGCTGACCCTGCGCATCACCGGCACCGCCCGCACCGGCGAGGAGTGTGTGTTCTCCTCCTCGGGCCGCACCATCACCTTCCCCGGGTTCCTGAAGGCCTACGTCGAGAGCGTGGACGAGGAAGCCGGCGGCCAGTCCGACGACGCCGAATCCCGTTTGCCCGCACTGGAAGAGGGCCAGGGCGTCACCGCCGTCGAGCTCACCCCCGACGGCCACAGCACCAACCCGCCCGCCCGCTACACCGAGGCGTCGCTGATCAAGACGCTCGAAGAGCTCGGCATCGGCCGGCCCTCGACGTACTCCTCGATCATCAAGACCATCCTCGACCGCGGGTACGTCTACAAGCGCGGCAGCGCGCTGGTCCCCTCGTGGGTGGCGTTCGCGGTGGTCGGGCTGCTCGAGGCGTATTTCGGCCGGCTGGTCGACTTCGACTTCACCGCCGCGATGGAAGACGACCTCGACGCGATCGCCGGTGGCCGCGAGCAGCGCGGAAACTGGCTGACCAGCTTCTATTTCGGTGGCGACCACGGCGCCGAGGGTTCGGTCGCGCGCTCGGGCGGGCTCAAGAAGATGGTCGGCGAGCAGCTCGACGACATCGACGCCCGCGAAGTGAACTCGATCAAGATGTTCGTCGACGAAGAGGGCCGCGACGTCGTGGTCCGGGTCGGCCGGTTCGGTCCGTACCTCGAGCGGATGGTCGTCAATCCCGATGACCCGCAAGGTGATCCGATCTCGCAGCGGGCCAACCTGCCCGACGATCTGCCGCCCGACGAGCTGACCCCCGAGGTCGCCGAGAAGCTGTTCTCCACGCCGCAGGAAGGCCGTTCACTCGGCGTCGACCCGGTGTCGGGGCACGAAATCGTCGCCAAGGAAGGACGTTTCGGCCCGTACGTCACCGAGGTGCTGCCCGATCCGCCCGCACCCGACCCGGCCGCTGCCCCGGCGAAGAAGACCACCAAGAAGGCCGCCGAGGTCAAGCCGCGCACGGGCTCGCTGTTCAAGTCGATGGACCTGGCCACGATCACCCTCGACGACGCGCTGAAACTGCTGTCGTTGCCGCGCGTGGTCGGCGCCGACCCCACCTCCGGTGAGGAGATCACCGCCCAGAACGGCCGCTACGGCCCGTATCTGAAGAAGGGCACCGACTCCCGCTCGCTGGCGACCGAGGAGCAGCTGTTCACCGTCACCCTGGACGAGGCGCTCAAGCTCTACGCCGAGCCCAAGCGCCGGGGTCGTCAGGCCGCTGCCGCCGCACCGCTGCGTGAGCTGGGCAAGGACTCGGCCACCGACAAGCCGATGGTGATCAAGGACGGCCGGTTCGGTCCGTACGTCACCGACGGCGAGACCAACGCGAGCCTGCGCAAGGGCGACGAGGTCGAGTCGATCACCGACGCGCGCGCCTCCGAGCTGCTGGCCGACCGCCGCGCGCGGGGGCCGGTGAAGAAGGCCGCCAAGAAGACCACCGCGAAGAAGGCGGCCAAGAAGGCGCCCGCGAAGAAGACGGCGGCCAAGTCGACCGCCACCAAGACGGCGACCAAGACCGCTGCCAAGAAGACGGCGGCCAAGAAGACCGCGGCGAAGAAGGCTCCGGCGAAACCCGCCGCTTCGGACGAGGACTGACCAGGGGTGATTCGGCCCGCCGTCCTGTATCCGGCGGGCACGGAGCAGCATCCGCAACCCGGTGCCGCTGTCCATCGTGGCGTCGAGCCTCGGTCGCTGAGACCGGTCGCGGTGGGCCCGTTCGCCGAACCTGTCGTAGCCCGCGACTAGGGTGTCTGGCGTGGCAGGTGTCTTCGATCGACTGGTCGGCCAGGACGTGGTCGAGGCGGAGCTGACCGCTGCCGCGACGGCGGCGCGGGCCGGTGTCGTCACCGGGGCGATGACGCATTCGTGGCTGTTCACCGGCCCACCCGGCTCGGGTCGGTCGGTGGCCGCGCTGTGCTTCGCGGCAGCCTTGCAGTGCACCGATCCCGAGGTGGTCGGGTGCGGGAAGTGCCACGCCTGCACCACGACGATGGCCGGGACGCACGGTGACGTGCGCAGGGTGGTGCCCGAAGGGCTCAGCATCAGCACCAAGGAGATGCGCGAGATCGTGCAGGTCGCCTCGCGGCGGCCGAGCACCGGGCGCTGGCAGGTGGTGGTCGTCGAGGACGCCGACCGGCTCACCGAGGCGGCGGGCAATGTGCTGCTGAAGGTCGTCGAGGAGCCGCCGGATCGCACGGTGTTCCTGCTGTGCGCGCCCTCGGTCGACCCCGAGGACATCTCGGTGACCTTGCGTTCGCGGTGCAGGCACGTCCACCTCGTCACGCCGTCGGTGCCCGCCATCGCGCATGTACTGCGCGAGCGCGATCAGCTCGACGCGAAGACCGCCGAATGGGCTGCCTCGGTCAGCGGCGGCCACGTCGGCCGGGCCCGCCGTCTGGCCACCGATGACGACGCCCGCAAGCGTCGCAAGCGCGCCCTCGCCCTGGTCACCGCCACCGAACGCCCCGGCGCCGCCTACGCCGCCGCCGACGAACTGGTGAAATCGGCCGACGACGAAGCCAAGCAGATGAGTGCCGAGCGCGACGACCGCGAACGCGACGAACTCGCCACCGCCCTCGGCGCGGGCGGCACCGGCAAGGGCGCCGCGTCAGCCACCCGCGGTTCGGCCGGCGTGCTCAAAGACCTCGAACGCCGCCAGAAGTCCCGCGCCACCCGGACCGGCCGCGACGCCCTCGACCGCGCCCTCATCGACGTCGCCGGCATGTACCGCGACGCCCTGGCCATGCGCTTCGCCGGTCGCGGCACCCCCATCACCCTCACCCACCCCGACATGGCCACCGAGATCACCGACCTCGCCACCGCCGTCCGCCCCGAAGGCCTGCTCCGCAGCATCGACGCCGTCCTCGCCTGCCGCGAAGCCCTCGACCTCAACGTCAAACCCCGCTTCGCCGTCGCCGCCATGGTCGCCACCCTCATCTCCGCCCGCACCACCTGACCACCCGTTTTCGCATTCACCCCCTCCCCGCGATAGACTCGCGTCGCCGAAAGGCACGCCGCCTTAGCTCAGTCGGTAGAGCGCTTCACTCGTAATGAAAAGGTCGGGGGTTCGATTCCCCCAGGCGGCTCCAGGTCAGAGGCCCTTTCCGGTTTGCCGGGGAGGGCCTTTCTCGTTTCGGCTCGCCCGGAACCGGCTGATGGATTGGTCCATGCGGCCGGGTGCGAGTTGGGCCGCTTGATCGGCGTGTCGATTCGAGGGGGACGTAGTGATCGACTGTGACTGTTGCGTGGATGAGGACGCGTGGACGTCCATGGGGGATCCAGGTTTCGGCACGTGGGTTCGGCTGGGGAATCGGGTCGATCCTTGGGACGATGGATCGGTTCAGGTTTGTGTCGAGGTCGGCGGGCCCGGGCTGCGCGCGGCCCTGCATCGAGTGACGTTGGCTGTGATGGGCGAGTGTGATCTGGTCCCGTTCTTCGATGGTTTGTGCGCCGACTTCGCCGGCTGGGACGGCGTTCGGGAATGGTCGAGCGTGGACCGGGATCTGCGGATCGAGGCGGTTTTCGGGTCCGGGGGTCATATCGGGTTGACCTGGACCGTCCGGCCGTGGCGGCATGCGGACGGGAATTGGTCGGCGTCCACGACGGTGGTGGTCGAGGTGGGGGAGCAGATGGTGCGGTGGGTCGGGGAGCTCGCCGTATCGTTGCGGGGTGGACTCAGCTGATGTGCGACTTCTTCGGGATGGCGATCTCGAGACCCGGGAGGAGAACCTGCGGGTTCTGCTCGAGCGGGCGGGTGCGGGGGACGGGTCGGCGAAGGAAACGCTGCGGGTGCTCGTTCGTGACTATCCGGCCTACCATCGGGCGCTCTACAGCCGGGCGTTGAATCGGGCGGCGGTGTTCGGGGACGCGTCGTTGGCGCCGTCGCTGCTCGACGCGCTCGCCGACACTCGGTACAACTGCCAGGCGTGGGCCGCGATGGGATGTGCGGCGCTGGGGGTGCGGGCGGCGGTTCCCGGGTTGGTGGCGATGTTGGAGCATCCGCAACAGATCGCGCGGGAGCAGGCGGTGATCGCGTTGGGGGAGTTGGGGGACGAGTCGGTGGTTGCGTCGGTGGCGCCGCTGCTGCGGGATTCGGATACCTGGATGCGGGAGCGGGCTGCCGAGGCGCTCGGGCTGATCGGTGGGGAGGCGGCGTTGGCCGCGCTGTGGGAGGAGTTCGAGAACCGGCGGTACTTCCGGATCGGCTACATCGCCAGTGCGCTGGCCAGGTTCGCGCCGGACATCATCCCCCGGTTGTGCGCGGCGGCGCGCAGCGATGATCCGGACCAGCGGTATTGGGCGGCGGTCGCGCTCGGGTCGACCGGGGACGATCGCGCGGTGCCGACCCTGGAGCGGCTGATGGCCGAGGACAGAGGGTCGACGGTGTTCGACGGGATGGTGAGTGTGGCCGCGAAGAAGGGGCTGCGCACACTGCGGCGGATCCAGGCCGCCATCGCGGCGCGCGAATCCTGACTCTGCTCCGTACAGGCGTAACACGCTGTGGGAGAACAGGAGTCGGGATCGCGGTCTATCCGAGGGTGGAGCGGAACAGGTCGACAGCGAATTCTGTGGCGGGAGTGATGAGTTCGGGGTCGTCGTAGAAGTCGATCTGGCCGGTTGACTCGAGCCAGAGTTCGGACTTCGGCGTGGCCACGTTCGCGAAGAACTTGCGGGCCAGCATCGGGGCCAAGGCGTGTTCGGAGTGGATCATCGCGAAGGGGACGGTGAGGCGGGGCGCGGCGGACTGGGCATCGAAAAGGCTGGTGTAGGCCAGGGATTGGACGGCGAAGGCGTTGGTGTAGTTGGCTACGGCGCCGCGTCGGGTGCCGTAGTACTCGTAGGCTTCGGTCAGGGGCACGGCCACGTCGCCGTTGTCGGGGGACACGGCGAGGATGGTCGCGGCGGTACCGGTGTCGTTCCAGTGGCTCTCGGCGGTGCGGCCGCGGGCGAGAGCGTAGGCGTCGGCGGGGAACTGGGTGGTGTCGGAGTAATAGCCCGCGACGGCGGTGAAGGCGCGTAGGCGGGGGTCGTCGGCGACGGCTCTGGCCATGTAGCCCGCGCCCGCGCAGATGCCGAGGGCGAGGACGGGCAGGGCGCGGGCATAGGCGCCGGTGGCCTGTTCCTTGACCGAGGTCAGTGGGAGGTGATTACGGGGTGAGGGTCGCGCGCAGGATGTCGTCGATTTCTTCCGGGGGTGTTTCCAGCATCGCGAGGTGGCCCGCGGTGGGAAGGCCGAGGTAGGGGATGCCGAGGCGGTGGGCGAGTTCGCGGCCCGCTTTCGCGGAGAGCACTCTGTTGCGTTCGCCCCAGATCATCTGGACATTGATGTCGGCGAACACATCCGGTGACATCCGGTCGATGCGCTCGAACGGCACGGCCACGGCGGCGGCGATGCCCGCCATGGGCAGGATGCGCCCCTTGTCGGTCCACAGGTCTCGTAACCGCTCCCTGGTCCCCGCGTTCGACGTCGCGACCCGGCCGGTGCCGGTTTGGGCCCACACGATCGCGTCGGCGATCGGCTTCGGCAATGTGAGCGCGCGAAGCAGGCGGTGGGGGAAGACATTTCGTGCCGCCAGCCGGGCGAGCACGCCCAGCGGGGTCGGTGCGAGGGTGGCGGCGGTGGCGGGGTTGAACAGGACCATCGACCCGACGGTCGACGGGTTGCGCTCGGCGAACAGCAGCGAGACGGCGCTGCCCACGCAGTTGCCGACCAGATCGATGCGCTCGGCACCGATCTCGGCGACGAGGCCCTCGAGGATCTCGACGAGGCGGTCGATGCTCGGCTCGGTCGTCAGCGGGGAGTCGCCGTAGCCGGGGAAGTCCAGGGCGTACGCGGTGAAACGGTCGTCGAGTCCGGCGATCGCCGGTTCCCAGATGAGCCGACTCGAACCCAGGTTGTGGAGGAAGATGACCACCCGCGAACCGGAGCCGCGCTGGGCGTAGTGGATCGACTCGCCGCCGTACTCGAACACCGCCATGTGCCGAAGAGTCACCTTTTCAAGCCTAACGGAAAAGGCCCCCGACATGGTCGAGGGCCCTTCACGGGGTGCTCCTGAGCGAATCGCCGTTGACCGGCTCAGGAGACCTGACTCGGGTCAGCGGGCGGCGACGTTGCGGCGGGTGGCCCGAGAGTTCGTGGCGGAGAGCAGGATCTGGCGGAGGACGGCGTCGAAGGCGGCGGTGTCTTCGATATTGCCGAGGTGGCCGTGCGGGAGGATGTGGAAATCCGCGAGGTGGCCGGTGCGGCGCAGGGTGTCGATGAGGGGGCGCGAGAGGCGCTGGGGGAGCAGGCGGTCCTGGGCGCCGGCGATCACCGTGGTGGGGACGTTGAGGTTGGCGGTGCCCTCGGACAGGTCCATGTCGGCCATGGCGGCGGCGTGGCGGCCGCGGGCCAGCGGGCGACAGGAACGGATGATGCCGATCGCGAAGTCGACCTCGTCGGCGGTGGCCTCGGGGGTGACGATGCGGTAGCGGAAGACCTGTTCGGTGAGCCAGCCCGCGGGGATCGGCAGCGGCGCGAACAGCAGCGACTCGCTGATCGGCTGCGGCATGCGCACGGGCGCGCCGAGCACGGTGACCGGGTACTCGCCGAAGGTGAGCTGCTTGTTCAGCACCGGCAGCATGTCGGTTTCCCAGCGGATGTCGGCATTGGCGGTGTTGGCCAGCAGCACGGCGGCGGCCCGCTCGGCGACCTGCTCGGGGTGGTGCTTGGCCCAGGCCTGGATGGTGAGGCCGCCCATGCTGTGACCGACGAGGACTGCGCGCTCGTCGGGGCGCAGGGTGGCGTCCAGGACGGCGGTGAGGTCGTCGGCGAGGGTGTGCTCGCTGGGGGCGACGGTGCCCAGGGTCGAATCGCCGTGGCCGCGCTGGTCGTAGCTGACCACGCGGTATTCGCCGGCGAAGGCGCTGATCTGCGGGTTCCAGTACTCGATGCTGCACGCCCAGCCGTGGATCAGGACCAGGGTGGGGGCGGTCTCGGGGCCGTAGACGTGAACCCGCAGGTTCGCGCCGTCGGCGGTGGTGACCGGAACGACCTCGTGCGCGACGGTGGGGGCGTTGAGCCTCTCCGTCGCGAAGCTGCGGTTACGCAGCGCGGCACGGTACTGGGCGGTCAGGGCGCCGGTCTCTACGTGCGAGACCAGGTTTCGCGCTGCCGCGAGCGTCTTCATCGACTTCGCAAGCATGTCGGCACTCCTTTGTGTCGTAGGCCACCGTACAGTGCAAGCACGCGCGCTAGCTAGTGTTAGCGGGTCACAGTGTCCCATTTGTTGTCGACTGGGTCACAGCGGGCGAAGACACTGTGAAATCGCACGAAAACACCGGAAAGTTACGGCGTGGCGGGAACTGTCACGACGGTGGCGTGCTGGCGGTGCGCAACGGCCGCCGCTACCGTGTTCAGGGTGGACATCTCGCACGTCACCGCAGGTTTTTCCGGCGCAGGTCAGGGGCCTGCCCCGCGCCCGCTGTGGCGTCGGCTGGCTCCGCCGCTGCTCGCCGCCGGGGCGGGGATCGCCACGCTCGTGGTGCTGCACGTGCGCGACCCGCACGTGGAGGGTTCCTACGGGCTGTGCCCGGTCTACGCGCTGACCGGGGTGTATTGCCCGGGCTGCGGCGGCATGCGCTCGATCCACAATCTGACCGACGGCCGGGTCGTCGACGCGTTGCAGAGCAATCTGCTGGCGGTGGCGCTGGTGGTCGCGTTCGCGGTGTTCGTCGTCGACTGGCTGATCCGGGCCCGGCGCGGTCTGGGGTGGCGGCTACCGCGCCTGAGCGCGGTGACGGTCTGGACGTTCTTCGGCCTGCTCGCGGTCTACTCCGTGTTGCGCAACACGCCGTGGGGGACTTGGCTCGCCCCGGTCTGATACTGGAAACCGCGCCGTCGGCCAGGCACTGTGGAGATATGCGCGATTCACTGAAGGATCGAGTCCGGCAGAAGTTGTTGCGCCAGCTGGCCGAGGACGGCCCCGACCCCGAGCGCGACGATTCCCGCAGCATCTCGGTGTCCGACGATCTCGAGGCACTGGAGATGGTGCCCGCCGACGATCCGCTCATCGAGGAACTGGCCCAGCGCTATCTGGTGTTCTGATGCGCCTGTCCGCCGAGCGGGGGTAGCTGCGGCAGTGGTTTGGTGCCGAGCCACAGCGCGAACAGCGAGCGCAGCGGCGCCACGCTGTAGTGACCGGCCAGGTCGACGAATTCCTCGGTGGTGACCGTGGCGTGCCGGTAGCGCGCGGTCCACTCGCGGATGAGTTCGAAGAACAGGTGGTCGCGCAGTTCCAGGCGCAGGGCGTGCAGGGTGAGGGCGCCGCGCTTGTAGACGCGGTCGTCGAACATGTCCTTGGGGCCCGGATCGCCGACGACGATGTCCTGCGGCTGACGGGCCAGATTGGCGCGCGCGGCCCTGGCCAGCTGATCGGCGCTCGGCCCGCCCGCGGCCTCCGACCAGATCCATTCCGCGTAACAGGCGAAGCCCTCGTGCAGCCAGATATCGCTCCAGCGCTTCAGGGTGAGGCTGTTGCCGAACCACTGGTGGGCCAGTTCGTGGGCGACCAGGCGTTCGGAGCCGCGGCGGCCGTCGCAGTGGTTGGCGCCGAAGATGGAGATGCCCTGCGCCTCGATCGGGATGTCGAGTTCGTCCTCGGTGACGACCACGCTGTAGTTCTCGAACGGATACGGCCCGAACCGCTCGGTGAACAGCGCCATCATCTCCGGCTGACGCGCGAAATCGTGCTCGAAGTTCGCGCGCAGCCGGGGCGGCACCACGGCCTGCATCGGCACCGGTTCGCCGGGCGTGCCCACCCGGTACTTGCGGTAGTTGCCGATCTGGATGGTGGCCAGGTAGGTCGCCATCGGCTCGGCCATCTCGTAGACCCAGGTGGTCTGGCTGGCCTTGGCCTGCTTGCTGATCAGGGTGCCGTTGGCCAGCGCGTGGAAGGGGCTGTCGGTGGTGATCGAGATCCGGTAGGACGCTTTGGAACTCGGGTGGTCGTCGCACGGGAACCAGGAGGCGGCGCCGTTGGGCTGACTGGCGACCAGCGCGCCCTCGGTGAGCTCCTCCCAGCCGACCTCGCCCCACGGCCCGCGCACCGGCTTGGGCGTGCCCGCGTAGCCGACGGTGATCTCGAGGACCCCGCCCGCCGGGATCTTCTGCTGCGGGGTGATCGCCAGCTTGCCCTGCTGGTGCGCGAACTTGGCCACCTTCGACCCGTTGACCAGCACCTTCGACACCGTCAGCGCCTGCGACAGATCCAGCGTGAACCAGGTCCGCGCCGCGGTCGTGACCGCGACGACCACCGCGCGCCCGGCCAGCCGGTTGCTGGCGGGCCGGTAGCTCAGCTCCAGCTCGTAGCGCGAGACCCGGTAGCCGCGATTGCCGTTCTGCGGCAGGTAGGGGTCGATCGGGTCCTCGTAGAACTTGCCGCGCATCAGACGGGGCCGGTCCACGGCGCGATGGGGTTGCCCCACCAGCGGGTCGAGGGCGGGACGACATCGCCGCGCATGACCAGCGACGCGGGACCGATGGTGGCGCCCGCGCCGATGTGGGCGGCGGGCAGGGCGACGCAGTGCGGGCCGAGGGTGGCGCCCGCGTCGAGGGTGACAGTGTCCATGGACATGATCCGGTCGTGGAACAGGTGGGTCTGCACCACGCAGCCGCGTTCCACCGTCGCGCCGTCGCCGAGTGTCACCAGGTCCGCCTCCGGTAGCCAATAGGATTCGCACCATACCCCGCGCCCGATCCTGGCGCCGAGTCCGCGAAGCCACAGATTCATCACGGGAGTACCCGTGGCGGCGCGCGCGAACCAGGGCGCGGCGACGGTCTCGACGAAGGCGTCGGAGACCTCGTTGCGCCACACGAACGAGCTCCACAGCGGATGCTCCACCGCGCGAATCCGCCCGACCAGCAACCACTTCGCGGCCACCGCGAGCGCACCGGCCAGCGCGCCCGCCGCCATCAGCACCAGGCCGGAGGCCAGCGCGGCGACGAGGTAGTCGGAGTGCTGGGCGATCAGCGCGAGGACGAACAGCACACCGAGGCCGATCGCGAAGGTGACCATCACCGGGATCAGCCGGCAGGTCTCCACCACGGCGCGGGCCAGCTTGAGCCGCAGCGGCGGATCGAAGGTGCGCGAGGTGTCGCTGGACTCGGCGGCCCGGCGCAGGCGCACCGGCGGGCTGCCCAGCCAGGACGAGCCCGCCTTGGCCTTGCTCGGCGCGGCCGAGAGCACCGCGACCAGACCGTTCTTGGGGACCCGCCGCCCGACCGCGGTCATGCCGGAATTGCCGAGGAAGGCCCGCTTGCCGACCTTGGCCTCGCCGATGCGCAGCCAGCCACCGCCGAGTTCGTAGCTGGCGATCATGGTGTCGTCGGCCAGGAAGGCGCCGTCGGCGACCACGGTGAACTTGGGCAGCAGCAGCACCGTCGACGCCTCGACGTTCTTGCCGATCCGCGCGCCCAGCAGGCGCAGCCACAGCGGGGTGAGCAGGCTGGCGTAGAGCGGGAACAGGAAGGTGCGGGCGGAGTCGAGCAGGCGTTCGGTGGCCCAGACCTGCCAGCCGGTGCGGCTGCGCACGGGGTGGTAGCCCTCGCGCAGGCCGAGGCCGAGCAGGCGCACGGCGAGCACGGTGGCCGCGGCGTAGACGAACAGGCTCAGCAGTGTGGCCACCGGCAGGATGGCGAAACCGTGCAGGGCGGCCGCGCCGATGGTGGTCTCCTCGCGCACCCACCAGGCGATGAAGGTGCCGCCGACGGCCAGGCCGAACACGGGCATGGCGGCCAGCACCATCGAGGACACCCCGAAGACCAGCAGCCAGTGCCGGGCGCGCTCGGGTGCGTGATCGGGCCAGCGCCGCGGTGCCTTGCCGGTCTTGGCCGCGGGCGAGCCCGCCCACTCCTGCTCGGCCTTGACCTTGCCCGAGACCGCCGAGCCGGGCGCGATCTCGGCCTTCTTACCGATCTTGCTGCCGGGCAGCAGGATCGAGCGCGCGCCGATCACCGCGCCCTCACCGACCGTGATGCCGCCGATGTGCACGCGGTCGCCGTCGACCCAGTAGCCGGACAGGTCGACTTCGGGTTCGACGCTGGCGCCGTCACCGAGTTCGAGCATGCCGGTGACCGGGGGCAGGGTGTGCAGGTCGACGCCCTTGCCGATCTTGGCGCCGAGCGCGCGGGCGAACGGGACCATCAGCGGTGCGCCGGACAGGCTTTCGGCGCCGCTGGCCTCCGAGAGCCGTACCGCTGCCCACAGCCGCAGATGCACCCCCGAGCCGCGCAGGTAGGTGCCGGGGCGCAGCCCGGCCAGCAGCACGCGCGCACCGGCCACGCACAGTGCCATCCGGCCCAATGGCGAGATGAACAGGATGAACGCGAGCGCGATCCACCACCACGACAGGCGCGGCAGCCACGGCAGCGAACCCGACCAGCCCGCGATGGCGGAGACGACGGTGAGCCAGGTGACCCATTGCAGGCCGGTCAGGGTGGTCAGCGGGATGGTGGCCAGCACCTGGGTGATCTGCGCGCGCAGCGGCGTGGGGGTGACGACGCGTTCGTCGACCGCGTCGACCGGGGCGCTGCCGTCGAGCAGCTCGACCAGCGAACCGAGGCGCGGATGGTCGTAGAGGTCGGCCACGGTGACGTGCGGATACCGTTCGCGCAGCGCGCCGACCAGCTGGGCCGCCGCGAGCGACCCGCCGCCGACATCGAAGAAATCGGTGTCCAGGCCGGTCACCTCGGCGCCGAGGATGGCGTCCCAGAGTCCGGCGACCCAGGCGGCGGTGCCGTGCAGGCCGTGTTCGGCGGCGTCCTCGGCGCTGGGGAGCGGCCAGGGCAGGGCGTCGCGGTCGACCTTGCCCGAGGTGCGCGTCGGCAGGTCGGCGACGATCGCCAGGCGCGGGACCAGCGGGGCCGGAAGTTGTTCGGCCAGAATCGCTCTGGCCTTCTTCAGGTCGTAGTCGGGGCTAGCGCCGGTGAGGTAGCCGACGAGGATCTTGTTGCCCGCCTTGGTGGTCCGGATGGCCGCGGCCGCGCCGCTCACGCCGGGCAGGTGTTGCAGGGCGTTGTCGAGTTCGCCGAGTTCGATGCGGCGGCCGCCGATCTTGATCTGGTCGTCGGCGCGGCCGAGGAAGATCAGGCCCTGGTCGTCGTTGCGCACCAGATCGCCACTGCGATAGGCGCGTTCCCAGCCGAGCGAGGGCATAGGCGCGTACTTCTCGGCGTCCTTGGCGGGGTCGAGGTAGCGGGCCAGGCCGACGCCGCCGATGACGAGCTCACCGGTCTCGCCTTCGGGGACGGGGTTGCCCTGCGGATCGACCACCGCGAGGTCCCAGCCGTCCAGCGGCAGACCGATGCGCACGGGCATGGTGCCGTCGAGCCGGGCCGCGCACGCGACGACGGTGGCCTCGGTGGGGCCGTAGGTGTTCCACACCTCGCGTTCGGGACCGGCCAGGCGTTCGGCCAGTTCCGGCGGCACCGCCTCGCCGCCGAAGATCAACAGCCGCACCGATTCCAGCGCCTCGGCGGGCCAGGTCGCGGCGAGCGTGGGCACGGTGGAGACGATGCTGATGCCGCGGCGCATGAGCCACGGGCCCAGATCGGCGCCGGTGCGGACCAGGTCGCGCGGGGCGGGGACCAGGCAGGCGCCGTGGCGCCAGGCCAGCCACATCTCCTCGCAGGAGGCGTCGAAGGCCACCGACAGGCCCGCCAGGACACGGTCGCCGGGGCCGATCGGCTTGCGCTGCAAGAACAGCCGGGCCTCGGCGTCGACGAAGGCGGCGGCGTTGCGGTGGGTCACCGCGACGCCCTTGGGGGTGCCGGTGGAACCGGAGGTGAAGATGATCCAGGCGTCGTCGGCGGGGGTGGGCAGGGTGTCCCAGTGCGCGTCACCGGTGGCGGTGGTGGCCGACTCGATGCCCTCGCCGGTGGCGATCGCGCTGACGCGGGCCTCGCCGAAGACCAGCTTGGCGCGTTCCTCGGGGTCGTCGGCGTCGACGGGGACGTAGGCGGCCCCGCAGTAGAGCACCGCCAGGATGGTGACGTAGAGCGCGGCCGAACCCGAAGGCATCCGCACGCCGACCCGGTCGCCGGGGCGCACGCCCGCGTCGGTGAGCTCGGCCATCCTGGCCTCGACGGCGGCGACCAGTTCCAGGTAGCTCAGGACCACGGTGCCGTCGTCGATCGCGGGCGCGTCGGGGTGGGCCTGGGCGGTGCTGGTCAGGATGTCGACCAGGGTGCGCGGCGCGGCGGCCAGATCGGCGCGCAGCAGCGGGTCGCGGAGCAGCTCTGCCCCGAATTCGGTGTGTGGCTCGAGCATCGCGCTGCGTCCACCTCTCATCGGTTGACCCCCATCGGTGTCTGTTGTTTCACGGTCGGGTTACCGGAGGGCAAACGGGATGGTCACCAGATGCCAACGGTACTCGCCGGACGGTGTTTCCGACTCGGTGCGCGGCGTGCCGCGCCGGTGCTCAGGTGGACGGCTCCGCCTCGTCGCCGAGTGCGGTGAGGACGAGCCGGTGCAGGGTGGCCTGCTCGTCGGCGTCGAGGCGGGCCAGCACACGGGCGGTGGCCTCGGCGATGAGCTTGTCGGTGCGCTTACAGCGTTTGCGGCCCGCGTCGGTGATGCGCAGCCGGTATTTGCGGCGGTCGGTGCCGTCGCGGGTGCGCTCCACCAGGCCCGCACCCTCGAGGGTGTCGACCAGCCGGACCACTTCGCTGCGGTCGATACCGAGCGCCTCGCCGACCTTCTTCTGCGTCAGATCGGCGTTCTCGGCGATGAAAGTGAGCACCCAGTGGTCGCGCAGCGGGAGGTCGATCTCGGCGTGCAGGGCCTTGGTGAGTCGTGCGAGCGCGTACACCGGGTAGCGCGGCAGGCCGCGGACGGCGTTCGGGTTCGAGGACATGGCGGCCACTCTAACAAATAGTGGGGGAACTCAATCATTTGGCTGTTCCATCGTGGAGTCGTCCGATGGTTGCGGAGATTCGCGCGCGAGGGCAATCCGGGGGCAATCGCGTGCGGGGCCGTCGGGCGGTGATTCCGCGGCGGTGGTTGACAGCCGCGGGGATCGTCTGCCACTCTCGGAACAGGTCACGAGTACCAGCGACAAGCCCCGGCTAGCTGGTCGGCAACCCTCCTCCGCGGTGGGGTGCTCCGGGTGACGACCTGGCCGCCGTCCGCAGTGGGCGCGGCAAGCGCGGACTCGGAGCATCCCCCTCGGGAACGAGTCCCTGAGCCGACGGGATTTCGTCATGACCGCAGTAATCGACCCCACCTGTGCCCTGGCCGCCGTCTCCGGTGCCGACCTCCAGGTGCCGCTCGTGCAGGGCGGTACCAGCACCTACGCGAACTTCGACTACGCGGCGAGCGCGCCGGCACTGAAGCAGGTCACCGACCGGATCTCGCAGCTGCTGCCGTACTACGCCAGCGTGCACCGCGGTGCCGGTTACGCCTCGCGGATCTCCACCGAGTGCTACGAGGCCGCGCGCGGCGCCGTCTCCCGGTTCCTCGACGCCGACGACGACCAGGTGGTGGTGTTCACCCGCAACACCACCGACTCGCTGAACCTGCTGGCCGGGTGCGTGCCCGGCGAGACCGTGGTGCTCGACATCGAACACCACGCCAACTTCCTGCCGTGGACCGCGCACGGGCGACGGGTCGTGCAGGCCGCCGACGCGGTCGAGGAGACCATCCGGCGCGTCGTCGCCGAACTGTGCAGCAAGCCCGCCGCGCTGCTCGCCATCACCGGGGCCTCCAATGTCACCGGGGAGGTGCTGCCGCTGGAGCGGCTGGCCACCATCGCGCACCTGTGCGGGGCGCGCATCCTCGTCGACGCGGCCCAGCTCGCGCCACATCGCCGGATCTCGTTGCGCGAGAACGGCATCGACTACCTCGCCTTCTCCGGGCACAAGCTCTACGCGCCCTTCGGCGCCGGCGTGCTGGTCGGGCGCCGGGACTGGCTGGACGCGGGGGAGCCGTATCTGGCCGGTGGTGGCGCGGTGCGCTCGGTGGGTGTGGACGCGGTGCAATGGGCTCCCGCGCCGCAGCGGCACGAGGCCGGATCGCCGAATGTGCTCGGCGCGGCCGCCATCGCCGCCGCCTGTGACGCGCTGGCCGCCATCGATCCCGCCGAACTCGTTGCGCACGAACGCTTCCTGGCCGACCGGCTGTGTGACGGGCTGAGTGCTCTTCCCGGTGTCTCGCTGGTCAGCATCTGGTCCGACAGCTCCGACTCTGTCGGCATCGTCGCCTTCACCGTCGACGGGTACGCCCCCGGCCAGGTCGCCGCCTACCTCTCCGCCGAACACGCCATCGGCGTCCGCGACGGCCGCTTCTGCGCCCACCCCCTGCTCGCCCGCCTCGGCCTCGACGCCGCCCTGCGCGCCAGCATCGGCCTCGGCACCACCCCCGCCGACGTCGACCGCCTGATCACCGCCGTCGCCACCCTCGTCACCCAGGGCCCCACCTGGTCCTACGCCGCCACGGACGGCCTCTGGAACCCCACCCCCGAAACCCGCCCCCTGACTCCCGACGCCTCGGCCGGTGCCGCCCCCTGCCTGATCGGTTGATTCCGGGTCGTCCCGGCCCGACTCGGCCGGGACGTTCGTCGGCCCGTTGAGCGGAGCGTCGGCGGACTACTCCTCGTAATGTCCGCCGACGGCGGTGATCACGATCTCGGAATCGGTGACGTAGTAGATCATTCGATGTTCGCGGGTTATCCGGCGCGACCAGTTGCCTGCGAGGTGGTGCTTTAGCGGCTCAGGCTTACCGATGCCGGTGAAAGGATCGGCAAGCGCGGCGGCGATCACCTTGTTCGCGGCCTTCAGGACCGTCCGGTCTCTGGTGAGCCACGATGTATAGGTCTCCCAGCCGTAGGCGCTGAAGACCAGCTTGCGGTCAGGCATCGGGATCTATCAACTCGTGCGCCTCGAACTTTCCCTCGCGCGCGTCTCGAGCAGATTCGAGTAGCCGCACTCCGCCGTGTGTGGCGAGCACGTACAGCGTCTCCTGGATGGAGTTCCAGTCCGATTCGGCGACGAGCACGGCATTCTCACCGGATTTGGTGACGACGGTGACGGTGTCGTGGTCGTCGTTGACCTGCTGAACCAGCTGGAAGAGGTTTTGGCGGGCGGTGGAGATCGGAAGTGCAGTCATGCGAGCCTCATAGGGTAGTTGTACGAGATATCGTACAACTATGACCGCTCAGGTGTCGAGGGCGGTGGGGCGGTGGTATCTGCCGTTGTAGTAGAGGAGGGGGGCGGCGGAGGGGGATTCGTGGGTTTCGTCGTGGACTCGGGTGACCAGGGCGATGGCGATGGTGTGGTCGCCGATGTCGATGAGTTGGTGGACGGTGGCGCGGAGCCAGATGGGGGTGCCGTGCAGGACGGGCTCGCCGGTGTCGAGGGGGGTCCACAGGGAGCGGTCGGTGAAGCGGTCGGCGGCGGTGCGGGAGAAGCGGTGGGCCAGGTGGTGCTGGTGTTCGCCGAGGAAGTGGATGACCACCGAGCCCGCCTCGCGCAGGGCCGCGATGCTCGAGGAGGTGTGGGCGATGTTGAACGAGACCAGCGGGGGCTCGAGCGACAGGGAGGCGAAGGAGGTGGCGGTGAAGCCGACGGGGCCGTGGTCGGCGCCGAGGGTCACCACGGTGACACCGGCCGGATAGTGGCGCATCGACGCCCGGTACTGCTCGGCGGTGATCCCGCTCAGATCGTCGGGAATCACCAATTCGCCGGGATTCGGTCGCACATCACCCACCGCCCCAAACTACGCCCGGCCATCCGGCGCGCCTACGGCCACGCCGGGTATTTGATCGATATCACCCCGGCGGGCTCAGTCGATGTCGAGGGGCAGGCCTGCGGTGATGCGGACCAGTTCGCGGAAGTTGGTGCGGAACACCGTGTTCGGGTGACCGCCCGCCGCCCAGATCTCCGGATGCGCGGCCAGGGCGGTGTCCACCCAGGTGGGGAGGTTGGTGGGGTGGCCGACGGGGGCGGTGCCGTCGATGGGCTGGCCGGTGATGCGCTCCACCAGGGCGGCGGGGGCGGGGGTGAGGGTGCCGTCGAGGCGTTTGCCGGTGCGTTTCAGGTCGACCTGGTGGTGGCCCGCGACCAGCAGCAGGACGGGATCGTCGTCGAGGAGGAAGACCTGGCAGGTGGTGATGGCGGTCGGGTCGGCGCCCAGGGCGCGGGCGGCATCGGCCGCGGTGGGGGTCGGCGTCTCGGGCGAAACGATGACGCCGTGGTGCCCGCGGGCGATGAGCGTGTCGGCGACGCGGCATGCGACCGCCGGAAGAGACGACCTGCGCATGATTCCAGAGTAGGGCGATTGCGGGAAATATGCCGGGGGAGCGGGATTTTGGGGTTCGGCCAGGGGGCCCGGAGGAACTTGGCCCGGCGCCAATAGACTCGACCCATGACTGAATGGCAAGCCTTCACCGTCGAGACCACCGACCATGTCGCGCAGGTCACCCTGATCGGGCCGGGCAAGGGTAATGCGATGGGACCGGATTTCTGGCGCGAGCTGCCGGAGATCTTCCGCGCGCTCGACGCCGACCCGCAGGTGCGCGCGGTGGTGCTCACCGGTGCGGGCAAGCACTTCTCCTTCGGCCTGGACCTGGCGGCCATGGGCGGCATGCTCGCGCCGGTGCTGGCCGACGACGCCAAGGCCGCGCCGCGCACCGAATTCCTCAAGGTCATCCGCAGCATGCAGGCCTCGGTGACGGCGGTGGCCGAGTGCACCAAGCCGGTGATCGCGGCGGTGTCGGGCTGGTGCATCGGCGGTGGCCTCGACCTGATCGCGGCCGCCGATATCCGCCTGGCCAGCGAAGACGCCAAGTTCAGCCTGCGGGAGGCCAAGGTCGCCATCGTGGCCGACATCGGTTCGCTGCAGCGCCTGCCGGGCATCATCGGCGAGGGCAACCTGCGCGAACTGGCCTACACCGCCAAGGACATCGACGCCGCGCGCGCCGAGCGCATCGGCCTGGTGAACGAGGTGTTCGCCGATCAGGACGCGGTGGTCGCGGCCGCGCACACGATGGCGCGCGAGATCGCCGAGAACCCGCCGCTGGTGGTGCAGGGCATCAAGGACGTGCTCGAGCAGCGGACCGGCCCGGCGGTGGCCGAGGGCCTGCGGTACGTGTCGACCTGGAACGCGGCGTTCCTGCCGTCGAAGGACCTCACCGAGGCCATCACGGCGGTGTTCCAGAAGCGCGCCCCCGAGTTCAAGGGCGAGTAAAGGCAGTTCAAACGGTTGCCCCGGTGACCGTTCTGTCTACATACTTGCATCACACAACTAATTGATTGATGCAAGTAAAGGTGAGGTAGTGAGTCGGAGCGAACCGGCGATCGATGTGATCGCCACCCAGCTCGTGCGGCTGCACCGGCTGCGTGATCGCGCGCTGGCGCAGGTCAAGGACCGCTCGGGGATCGACCCGGCGGGGTTCGTCGTGCTGTTCCGGCTGGTCTGCGACGGGCCGATGCGTTCGGGTGCGCTGGCCGAGGCCGTGCACTCGGACGCGTCGACGGTCAGCAGACAGGTCGCCCAGCTCGTCGATCGGGGGCTGGTCATCCGGACCGCCGATCCCGACGACGGACGCGCGACCGTCCTCGAGGTGACGACCAAGGGCCGCGAAGTGGCCGATCGGATCAGGGCGCGGCGCCAGGAGAGCGTCGCCATCGTCACCGAGGACTGGTCGGACGAGGACCGCGCGAGCTTCGCCGCGCTGCTGACCCGCTTCGTCGCGGACTACGACCGCGCCCGCCTCACCCTGCTCGCCCGCCCGGCGGAACCGAGCGCGACCTGTACGGAGAACAATTCGTGACCACGACGGCGCCCCCGCTGGAATCACCCGCCGGCTTCACCCACCGCCAGATCCTGACCATCCTGTCCGGGCTCATGCTCGGCATGCTGCTGGCCTCGCTGGACCAGACGATCGTGTCGACCTCGATCCGCACCATCGCCGACGACCTGCACGGCTACTCGATGCAGGCCTGGGCCACCACGGCCTACCTGATCACCGCCACGATCAGCACCCCGCTCTACGGCAAGCTCTCGGACATGTTCGGCCGCAAGCCGTTCTTCCTGGCCGCGATCGGGCTGTTCATCATCGGCTCGCTGCTGTGCACGCTGGCCACCTCGATGTATCAGCTGGCCGCGTTCCGCGCGTTCCAGGGCCTGGGCGCGGGCGGTCTGATGTCGCTGGCGCTGGCCATCATGGGTGACATCATCAGCCCCCGCGAAAGGGCCCGCTACCAGGGCTATTTCCTGGCGGTGTTCGGTATCTCGAGCGTGCTCGGGCCGGTGCTGGGCGGCCTGCTGGCCGGGCAGGACTCCATTCTGGGCATCACCGGCTGGCGCTGGGTGTTCCTGGTGAACGTGCCGCTGGGCCTGCTGGCCCTCGCGGTGGTGACCAAGGTGCTGCACCTGCCGCGCAAGCCGCACGCCACCCACCGCATCGACTTCGGCGGCGCGCTGGTGCTGGCCGTCGGGCTGGTGCCGCTGCTGATCGTGGCCGAACAGGGCCGCGAATGGGGCTGGGGCAGCACCGCGTCGGTGGTCTGCTACGTGATCGGCGCGCTCGGACTGGTCGGGTTCGTCGCGGTGGAGAACCGGATGGGTGACGCCGCGCTGATCCCGCTGCGGATCTTCGCCAACACCACCTTCGCGCTGGGCGTGGTGATCTCGTTCGTGGTCGGCGCGGCCATGTTCGGCGGCATGCTGCTGCTGCCGCAGTACCTGCAGGTGGTGCGGGGTGCCGGGCCGACCGAGGCGGGGCTGCAGATGCTGCCGCTGGTGCTCGGGCTGATGATCGGCTCGATCGTGTCGGGCAGGCTGATCTCCAAGACCGGCCGCTACCGGGCCTTCCCGGTGATCGGCGCGGTCATGCTGACCGCCGGGCTGTTCCTGCTGCACCTGCTCGACGCCGACAGCCCGCTGTGGCTGGCGATGATCTTCATGGCCTTCACCGGCTTCGGCCTCGGCAACCTGATGCAGCCGCTCACGCTGGCCCTGCAGAACGCGCTGCCGCCCAAGGACATGGGTGTCTCGACCGCGTCGGCGACGTTCTTCCGCCAGATCGGCGGCACGCTGGGCGCGGCGGTGTTCCTGTCGATCCTGTTCTCGCTGCTCACCCCCAACATCACCACCGAGATGCAGCAGGCGGCCACCGATCCGGCCTACCAGCAGGCCGTGGTCGCGGGCGCGCACAGCGACAACCCCGCCGACGCCGCGCTGGCCAAGGGTCTGCTCGCGCACGACACCTCGGCGGCCGGGCACGTGCTCGAGGACAGCTCGATCATCCAGCAGCTCGACCCGCAGCTGGCCAAGCCGTTCCAGGTGGGCTTCGCCGACTCGATGTCGACGGTGTTCCTGGTCGCCGCGGCGGTCGCGGCACTGGCCCTGCTGCTGGTGCTGTTCTGGAAGGAGGTCCCGCTGCGGATGCAGGGCGGCATCCAGGCCGCCGGTGACACCAAGGCGGCCGACGGCGCGGGCGCGCTGGCCGACACGGCGGCCCGAGGGTAGGCAAGGTGAAGCGCCCTGGGTGGGGCCGGATGTCCCCCTAGGGGTGGCTGTTTCGGTGCGCTGTCGCCCATAACGTTCCTCTCGTCGAGAACGAACGCACAGGAGACAACGACATGCGCATCAAAACCACCATCGCCGCCGGACTGCTGGCCGCCGCTACCGTCGCCGGGGTGTCGACGGTAGCGGCGGGCAACGCCGTCGCCGGTCCGTACGGCACGTACTACGGCACCTACGCCACCCTCGCCGCCTGTAGCGCCGACGGCGAGTCGCCCTACACCGGCGGCTACTACTGGGAGTGCACCGAGAGCTGGGACGGCTGGGAGCTCTACATCTGGTACTGAGCCACCGAACGAAAAGGGAGGTCCGAATACTCGGACCTCCCTTTTCGCGTGGAGCCAGCGGCTCAGTGGCCGGATTCCTTCAGGCGGGTGAAGGACTCGTCGATGACCTTCTCGGCCTCGGCGCGGTCGAGCCACTCCGAACCCTGCACGAACTTGCCGGGCTCGAGGTCCTTGTAGCGCTCGAAGAAGTGCTTGATCGCCGACAGCTCGAACTCCGAGACGTCGCCGAGCTCCTGCACGTGGTCCCAGCGCGGGTCGCCCGCGGGCACGCACAGCACCTTGTCGTCGCCGCCTGCCTCGTCGGTCATGCGGTACACGCCGATCGGACGGGCCTCGACGATCACGCCGGGGAACACCGACTCGGGCAGCAGCACCAGCGCGTCCAGCGGATCGCCGTCCTCACCGAGGGTGTTCTCGATGAAGCCGTAGTCGGCCGGGTAGCCCATGGAGGTGTACAGGTACCGGTCCAGCTTGACCCGGCCGGTCTCGTGATCGACCTCGTACTTGTTCCGAGAACCCTTGGGGATCTCGATGGTGACGTCGAACTCCACGCCATCTCCTTGCTCGTTCGAGTGCATCTGTGCCGAATCGCCAGATCGTTCTGGGGAACCGTTGCGCAACGAGGATAGTGTGGTGTGCTGGAACACCGGTGCGGCAGGCGGCTCAGCGCGCGCAGTCGAGGCGTGTCGGGCGAGACAGTCGAGGATCGGTGAGGCGTTCATGTCGAGGTTCGTGATTCCGGCCGGCCGGGTGGCCTGATGGATCAGCGCGGAGGGGGACAGCCGCCCTACGGCAGTGAGGCGCCGACCGTGGTCATCCAGCGCGAGAGCGCGCGGCCGCGGGGGCGTCGTTCGTTGTGGATCTGGCTGGCGGCGGTGTTCGTCGCGGTGCTGGTGATCGCGGGTGGGTTCGCGGCCATCGCGAAGCCGTGGTCACCGGAATTCCGGCACGGGGGCTTGACGGTGGCCGCGCCGCCGACCGGCGAGCCCGCGCCCGCACAGGTGACCCCCGCCGGGTCGAACGCGCCCGCGCCGACTCCGGCCGGGCTCGCCGCCGCGCTGGCGCCGGTGGTCGGCAGCCCCGATCTCGGGTCGTTCGCCGGGCAGGTGACCGATCCGGCCAGCGGGACGGTGCTGTGGAGCCAGGACCCGGTCAAGGCGATGATCCCGTCCTCGACGGCCAAGATCATGCTGGTCGCGGCCGCGCTGCTCACCCTGCCCGACGAACAGCGGGTGACCACCAAGGTCACCGCCGGAGCCCCGGGTGAGCTGGTGCTGGTGGCGGGCGGCGACCCGACCCTGACCACGCGCGCCGACGGCGGCTACTACACCGACGGCGCGCGCGTCGCCGACCTGGCCGCGAAGGTGAAAGCGGCCGGGACGAAGGTGAGCTCGATCGTTGTCGACAACTCCGTCTACGCGGGGCCGACCATGGCCTCGGGCTGGGACCCCATCGACATCCCCGAGGGCTCCATCGCGCCGATCGAGCCGATCATGCTCGACGGCGGCCGCTTCGATCCCTCGGCCGACTACTCCCCGCGCAGCGCGAACCCCGCCCTGGACGCGGGCCGCGCGCTGGCCGCCGAACTCGGGGTCGACCCGGCCGCGGTGCGGGTCGGTCAGGCCGCGCAGCGTGGCGCCGAGATCGCCAGGGTGGAATCGGCGCCGCTGCGAGTCCGGCTGCACGACATGATGATCCACTCCGACAATGTGCTGGCCGAGGCGATCGGGCGCGAACTGGCCATGGCGACGGGGCAGGAGGCGTCCTTCGCCGGTGCCGTCGCCGCGACCACCGCCGTGCTGAGTACCTCCGGATTCGATGTCAGCGGACTGCATCTGGCCGACAACAGCGGCCTCTCGGTGGACGACCGGGTGCCGCCGCGACTGCTCGACTCGATCATCGCCATCGCCGCCCGGCCCACCGGCGACGCGGCCGTGATCCCCGCGGGCACCCAGGCCAGGCCCGAAACCGACCCGCGCGCAGCGGCTCTCGCGCCGCTGCTCGACGACCTGCCCGTGGCGGGTGGCACCGGCACGCTGGCGCCGCGTTTCGTCACCCAGAACCGGCAGGGCGCGGGCTGGGTGCGGGCCAAGACCGGAACTCTGAGCGTGGCCAGCGCGTTGGTGGGGTATGTGCTCGACCGTGACGGACGGGTGCTCACTTTCGCACTGATGTCCAACGACAGGCTGCCGGAGGTGAGCAGGCCCGCCCTCGACGCGGTGGCGGGCGCCCTGCGCAACTGCGGTTGCTCCTGAGAGAGCGGGTGGCGATGAGCGAGGACAAGACCGGCAAGCCGTCGGGATTCAACGCAGCGGTGGACTGGCGTCTCGCCGCGCGGACCGGTGGCGCACTCGCGCCCGCCGGACCCAGGATCTCCCGGGAGGCGGCCGAACAGGCCGTCACCGAGCTGGCGGCCGCCTCGGTGCGGGCCGAGGGGCCGGTGCGCGAGGTCAGCGGGTTGCTCGACGACCGGCCGGTGCCCGAGGCCAGGATCGTCGACCGGCCCGGCTGGATCGCCGCGGCGGCGGATTCCATGGCGGTGCTCACCGGCACCGAGTCGACCTCGCTGACCGGGCGGTTCGTCGGGAAACCGGCCGGAGTGCAGGCCGGGACCATGCTGGCCTTCCTGTCGACGGCGATTCTCGGGCAGTACGACCCGTTCACCGGGGACGACGGCACGCTGCTGCTGGTGGCGCCGAACATCGTCGGCGTGGAGAAGGCGCTGGGTGTGGACCCCTCGGACTTCCGGCTCTGGGTCTGCCTGCACGAGGTGACCCACCGGGTGCAGTTCTCCTCGGCGCCGTGGCTCGCCGACTACATGCGCACCAATGTGGACATCCTCAGCGAGGTCGGCGAGGAGCCGCTGAGCGAGATGCTCACCCGGCTGCTCGGCGAGGTGCGCGCGCGTCGCGCCGCCGACGCCGACGACGACCCGAACAGCCGCGGCATCGTCGGCCTGCTGCGCGCCGCCCAGGCCCCGCCGCAACGCGAGGCGCTCGACAAGCTGCTCATGCTGGGCACCCTGCTCGAAGGCCACGCCGATCACGTGATGGACGCCGTCGGCCCGGCCGTGGTGCCGTCCGTCGCCGAGATCCGTGCCGCGTTCGACCGGCGCAGGAAGAAGCCGTCCAACCCGATCCAGCGGATCATGCGGGCGCTGCTGGGCGTCGACGCGAAGGTGGCGCAGTACGTGCGCGGCAAGAAGTTCGTGGACGCGGTGGTGGACCGGGTCGGCGTCGCGGAGTTCAACACGGTGTGGACGAACGCCGACACCCTGCCCCTGCTCGACGAGATCGACGATCCCGACCGCTGGGTCTCGCGCGTCCTGCGCTGAACCCGTCCGGTTCGTTCTGGGTGTAGGCGAGGTGTCGCCCAGGCGTGTGATGTTTCGGAAGGACGCGGCCGATGACGGGTAGGCGGTTCGGCGGGGACGTGCGCTTGCCGGAGACCGCGGCGGTGCTGGCGGTGCGCCGGGGTGTGCGGGAGTGGGTCGCGGCGCGGGGCGGCCGGGTGCCGGTGGTCGTCGGGTTGTCCGGTGGGGCGGATTCGCTGGCACTGGTGGCGGCGGCGGTGGTCGAGGCCGGGGACGTGACGGCCGTGGTGGTGGATCACGGGTTGCAGGCGGGGTCGGGGGAGGTGGCTCGCCGGGCGGCGGACCAGGCGCTGGCGCTGGGGTGCGTGGACACGGTCGTGGTCCCGGTGGCGGTCGGGCGCGAAGGGGGCGTGGAGGCGGCGGCGCGCGCGGCTCGGTACGCGGCGCTGGAGGACGTGCGGGACGGGCGGCCGGTGCTGCTCGGGCACACCCTCGACGACCAGGCCGAGACGGTGCTGCTCGGGTTGGGACGCGGGTCCGGTGGGCGGTCGATCCAGGGGATGGCGGCGTGGAACGCGCCGTGGGGGCGGCCGCTGCTCGGGGTGCGGCGGGCCGAGACGGTGCGGATGTGCGCGGATCTGGGGATCGAGCCGTGGGACGACCCGCACAACACCGACCCCGGTTACACCCGCGTGCGGGTGCGCACCGAGGTGCTGCCGCTGCTGGAGGACGTCCTCGGCGGTGGCGTCGCGCGGGCGCTCGCCCGCACCGCTGAGCAATTGCGCGAGGACGGCACCGTACTGGACGCCCTCGCCGAGGACCTGCGACGCTCGGCGACGATTCCACCCGCCGCGCCCGTCGCGGCTCGGCCTCGGTCTGCCTCGGAGACGGCGGTGGAATGCGCGGAAGGGATGTCCACGCCGTCGGCGGGCGCCAGTGGCCTCGACGACACCGATCGCCCGCGATTGTCGATCGAGATCCTGGCCACTGCCCCCGCGGCGCTGCGGCGCAGGGCGGTGCGGGCGTGGCTGACCGGGCAGGGGATCGGGGGGCTGATGAACGCGCATCTGCAGGCGATCGACGAGCTGGTGAGCGACTGGCGCGGGCAGGGTGGGGTGGCCGTGGGCGGGGGAAGCCGGGCCCACAGGTTGGTCGTGGGGCGTGAGCATGGCACGCTGGCGGTGCGCGCACAGCCGCGTCTCGATGACACATAATGAACCGGCCCGGTCGGGATCGACATCACGAAGGGACACCCACTTCCGTGTACGGAGACGACATCGCCTCGGTGCTGATCACCGAAGACGAGATCAAGGCCAAGATCGAGGAACTGGCCGAGCTCGTCGCGAAGCGGTACCCGCCCGACAGCCCCGAGGGCGACCTGCTGCTGATCTGCGTGCTCAAGGGCGCGATCTTCTTCATGACCGACTTCGCCAGGGCGCTGCCGATCCCCACCCAGCTCGAGTTCATGGCCGTGTCGTCCTACGGCTCGTCCACCTCGTCCTCGGGCGTCGTGCGCATCATGAAGGACCTGGACAAGGACATCGCCGGCCGCAACGTGCTGATCGTCGAGGACATCATCGACTCCGGTCTCACGCTGTCCTGGCTCAAGCGCAACCTGGCCACCCGCAACCCGGCCTCGCTGGAAGTGGTCACCCTGCTGCGCAAGCCCGACGCCCTGCGCACCCCCGTCGACGTCGCCCACGTCGGCTTCGACATCCCCAACGAATTCGTCGTCGGCTACGGCCTCGACTACGCCGAGCGCTACCGCGACCTGCCCTACATCGGCACCCTCAACCCCGCTGTCTACTCCTAGCTGACCACGCGCTCGAGGGCCTGTAGGTCGGCCTCGAGGGCGCGGAACAGGACGTAGGAGCCGACGAAGGCGATGATGCCGCCGACGCACAGGACGCGGACGGCGAGGATCACCGAGGGGATGTCGGCCGGGGGCAGGAAGGTCAGGCCCGCGACGGCCAGCAGCGGGACCGAGGCGGCGACGGCGAGGTACCAGGTGCAGCGGCGGCGCAGGTCGCGCAGCCATTTGCCGTCGTCGGCGCTGATCTCGCCGTGGCGCAGGAACACCGGGTAGAGGCAGCGGACCAGGTAGTAGGTCACCAGGAAGAACGGGTAGGCCACCGCGATCGCGCCGCAGACCAGCAGGGATGCCAGGAAGTGCACCACGGCCCGGCCGGGCACGTCACCGCTGGCCAGTTGCAGCGCGATCGGGAAGGTGATCCCGGCCAGCGCCCACAGCGAGAAGGCCACCACCACCGCGCGGTCGCCGAAACGCAGCGTGTCGTGTCTGGCCCGGCGCAGCGTGTCGGAGTCGTAGCGGCGGCCCTTGCGCAGGCCGCCGGGCACCCACAGCACGAAGCGCGACAGGTAGATCAGCAGCGCGGCGCCCGCCGGGAAGAAGATCAGGTTCACCCCGGCGGTGATGAGGATGAAGGTCTGCTGGGCGGATTCGCCGAGCCTGCTCACCACCAGGGTCTCGTTGTGCTGGATGTTGTACCAGGAAGCCAGCGCGTTGGGCACGCCGATGGCCAGCACCAGCACCAGCAGCGGCCACTTGCGCAACCACAGCCGCCAGCTGTTGGGCGGCGGGTCGACCAGGTCGCGGGCGCGCTCGTCCAGGCACAGATCGAACTGCTTGGCCAGCACCGCGCCGTCGGACCAGCGCCGCGAGCGATCGGGCTCCAGACAGGTGAGCAGCACGCGGCGCAGCGCGGCCGGACAGTCCGGGGGCACGCGGTCCATGGCGCTGGGCTCGACGCCACCGGTGCGCCGTTCCAGCATTGCCTCGAGCGTGGTCTCGTCGCCGTGGCCCTCCTCGGCGGTGCTGTCGTCGAACGGTTTCGCGCCGGTCAGCAGCTCCCACAGCACCACGCCGAGGGAATAGATGTCGGAGCGGGTGTCCAGGTCGGCGGCGGTGCGGCCCAGCCCCGGATGACACGCCTCGAGCTGCTCGGGCGACATGTACGACAGCGACCCACCGAAATACGACACCGGGCTGGTCCCGGCCACGGTGCGGCTGAAACTGATGTTGAAGTCGGCCAGCTTGGGCACGCCCTCCGCGGTGAGCAGCACATTGGCCGGTTTCACGTCGCGGTGCAGCACGCCGTGGGTGGCGGCGTAGTCGAGCGCCTCGGCCAGCCTGCGGCCCAGCCAGGCCACGGTCTCCGGCCAGCTCAGCGCGGCCAGTTCGTCGCGCACGCTGGAGTCGGTGGGCCGGATCTCGCCCTTCTCCTCCATCGCCGCGTCCACCGCGTCGAGCAGCAGCTTGCCGCTGCGCTCGGCGGGCGGGGTGGCGCGCACCCAGCGCAGCAGGCCGAGCAGCGTGCCGCCGGGCAGGAACTGCATGTAGAGCAGCCGCAGCCGGCGTGAATCGGCGCGCGCGGTGCCGGTGTCGAGCAGTTGCTGGTCGAACACGCGCACGATGTAGTCGTGGTCGAGCTGGGCCAGCGTCTGCGGTTCGGTGCCGCGATCGGCGGAGATCTTCACCGCGACCAGCCGCTGCATCGAGCGCTGCCTGGCCAGGAAGACCCGCGCGAACGCCCCGGAACCGAGCCCGGTGAGCAGCTCGAAATCGCCGATCCGCTCGCCGACCTCGATCCGGTCCAGCGGCTCGAGATCCGCGGCGGCCGAGTCCGCGGCGGTGGCCGCCGAGGTCGCCGTGGCGGTGAGGTCGAGCTGCGGACTGGTCATCTCGGTAGTACGAGTGGGGTCGGGGGGATGGTTCACCGTCGGTTCGCTGCGGTGGGTGCTCTGGTCGAGGTCGTCGGTGTTGAGCAGGGCCCGCAGGCTGACCGCCTGGTGCGGGTATTCGCGCAGGCACTCGCGCGGATCGACCCGTTCACCGCTGTGCCTGCGGATCACGAACTCCTCGAACACCAGCCCGGCGGGCAGGGTGGCCGCGTCGAGTTCGGGGAACTCCGCGCAGTACTGCGCCAGCCGCTTGCGGTCGACCCCGTCACCGGCGTGATGCAGCCAGCGATGCCGCAGATCCACCCGGATCAGCTCGTGCAGGGCGTGCCTGCGCAGGGTGCGCGCGTCGGGCAGGAATTCGGCGATCTCGGGCGGGCGCGCATCGGCCTCGCCCCATGCCGCGGCGAACGCCTCGACCATGTCGGCGCGCAGATCGGCCGACCGACCGGCACTCTCGTCGGGTCGTCCGCCGCTTGCGGTGTTATCGCTCATCAACCGACCTAAAGGTTCGTGCGACACCCAACGCCATGGGCCCCTGAGCCGTACTCGAAATGATAACTTGCGCCTCGAGAGCTGATCACCCGAATTTCGACGTCCATGCGAACGGGGGCGAATCCGCAGATGCACGATGACCTCACAGCGGTAGCATGGGAGTCCGTCGACGACGACGGCGTGACGGACGCTGAGGTGACGATGGATTCGTCCCACCCACCCGCCGACCAGTACCCGATCGGCGGCCCCGCCGCGGCAGTGGCCGCACGGGTACGCGCTGGCACCATCACGCCCACCGACGTGGTGAGCGAGGCCCTGACCCGCATCGCGTCGGAGAACCGCAAGATCAACGCCTTCACCGTGGTGCGCGCCGAGCGTGCCCGGGTGGAGGCCGCGCAGCTGGCCGCCCGCGACGATCTCGACGAACTGCCGCTGGCCGGGGTGCCGGTGGCGATCAAGCAGAACATCGCGGTCACCGGAGAGGCGACCCGCGCGGGTTCGGCGGCCACCTCGACCGCGCCGGAGAACGACGATCATCCGGTGGTGGCGCGGCTGCGGGCCGCGGGCGCGATCATCGTCGGGCTGACGGCCATGCCGGAACTGGGCCTGTGGGCCTGCACCGACGAGGACGGCCGGGTGACGCGCAATCCGCGCGATGTCGGCCGCACGCCGGGTGGGTCCTCCGGTGGCGCGGCCGCCGCGGTGGCGGCGGGGCTGGTCCCGATCGCGCACGGCACCGACGGGCTCGGCTCGATCCGGGTGCCCGCCGCCGCGTGCGGGGTCTTCGGGATCAAACCCGGCAGGCAGACGGTGCCCAGCGAGATCGGCGCCGACTCCTGGGGTGGCATGGCCGAGAACGGGATTCTGGCGACCACGGTGTCGGATGCCGCGCTGGGGCTGTCGGTCATGGCGGGCAGGCCGGATCTGGCCGAGGTGCGCGCCCCGCACCGACTACGGGTCGGGCTGGCCGTGGCTCCGCCGTCGCGACTGGTCCGGATGGATCGACACTGGACGGCGGCGGCGCGCACCGCGGGTGCGCGCGCGGCGGCGGCCGGGCACCTGGTGGAGCCGGTCGAACTGCCCTACGGCGACGCGGCGCTGAGCATGCTGCTGCGCTGGCCGAGCGTGGGACTCACCGACGCGCAACGGCTGCGGGACCCGGCCGCGTTGCAGCGGCGCACCCGCCGTCATCTGGCGCTGGGCAAGCTGATCCACCGGCTCGGGCTGGTCCGCCCGCAGCAGGTCGACCGGACCGAGGCCCGCATGCTCGACTTCTTCGAGAACTTCGATGTGGTGATCACCCCGACGCTGGCCGCGCAGCCGCCCAAGGCGCGGCGCTGGAGCAGGCGCGGGTGGGGTGCCAATGTGTTCGCGGGCCTGCGCTACGCGCCCTTCACCGGGCTGTGGAATCTGGTGGGCTGGCCCGCCGCGTCGGTGCCGATGGGCACCCATCCCGAGGCGCACACGCCGCTGGCCGCGCAGCTGGCCGGTCCGCCGGGCAGCGAGGCCACCTTGCTCGGCCTCGCCGCCCAACTGGAACTGTCGAACTAGACCGCGATCGGCTGCGGCTGCGGCGCGGGCTCGGAGAACCCACCGTCGACGGCGCGACCGGCGAATTCCAGGATGGTCGGGCGGGTGTCGTCGGCCCGCCAGGCCACCGCGAGCTCGCACGGGGTGAGCCCGGCGACCGGGCGCGCGGTCAGGCCGGGCCAGCGGTACATGGGCACATTGTTCTCGGCGAGCAGGCACACGCCCAGGCCGAGGCTCACGGCCTCGAGCTTGTCCTCGGGGGTGGCCGCCTCGGCGCCGATCTTGGCCGCGCGGCCGCCACGGGCGTCGTTGCCGAGCCAGAAGTCGCGCACCGCACCGGCTTCGGTGGGCAGGGCGACGAACGGTTCGTCGAGCAGGTCGGCGAATTCGATGGTGTCCTGCTCGGCGAGCGGGTGGCTCTCCGGCAGCAGCACCCAGCGCGGCTCGGTGCGTAGCACCTGCCACCGGTAGCGGTTGGGGTCGGGCAGCGGCAGCCACACCAGGGCCAGGTCGGCCTGACGGCCGGCGAGCCCGCTGGACGGGTCGTTCCAGGAGGCGGCGTGCAGGGCCAGGCGGTGGCCGCTGGCGCTCTCCAGATCGTTGAGCAGGCCGCGGCCGAGCGCGGACTGGATGCCGACGCGCAGCACCTCGCCCGCTTCCTGGAGGGAGACGTTGGTGACCTCCCACAGCTCCAGGATCTTGCGGGCGCCTTCGAGCAGTTCCTTGCCCGCGACGGTGAGGGCGACGCTGCGCTGGTTGCGGTCGAACAGGACCACGTCGAGCTGGCGTTCGAGCTGGCGGATCTGACGCGACAACGTCGGCTGAGCGATGTGCAACCGCTGGGCGGCGTTGGTGAAATGCAGTTCCTCAGCGACGGCGACGAAATACCGCAGATCGCGCAAATGCGGGTCCATAGCACCTTGCTATCAGAATCGGTCGGGAAATTCCAGCCAAAACGGGCAAGGAAGTTCGCGGAGGTGGATCAAAACAGTCACCAGGTTGGTAACGCACAGCATATGGCCTGGCATGGTGCGTTGCACCATCGAGTCGGTTGTGGAGGGCGGGAATCGGTGCCGCCCGGGGTCATCCGGCAGAGCTGGGCGCTTGACCAGCGCAAATGCGTCGGGGTTCACACATCGTGCCTGGCTGTGGGCTGTGCCGCGCGCGTCGTGGCGGCGTCGGAAATCGCCCGTCGACCGGGGTTCAGGCCCCTGGACCGGTTAGGGGAGTGATATTCGTCACCAACAGGTTTCGAGACGCTGATTCCGGCGGCGGACGAGACCTCGGCCGCAGCCGGAATCCGTTGCTAGCTACCGTTCTTCAGGCGCAGCAAGGCGGGCAGATCGATGCGGCGCAGGCCGCGCGCACCCGCCGCGCGCATCGCGCCGAGCGAGAAGATGATCTTGTTCAGGTCGTACGGGAACCACAGCGGCTCCTTGGTCATCGTCGGCAGCTTCGGCTTGGTGATCGCCTGGGCGCGGCAGTATTTGCGCACACCGTTGGCACCACCCCAGCGGGCGCCCACACCGGACTGGCCCCAGCCACCCATCGGCATGGCGAAGTTGAACAGGTTGGCGAACACGTCGTTGATGTTCACCGCGCCCGCGTTCAGCTGCCGCGCCACCCGCTCGCCCCGGTGCTTGTCGCCGGTCCACACCGACGCGGACAGGCCGTAGATCGAGTCGTTGGCCAGCCGGATCGCCTCGGCCTCGTCGGCCACCTTCATCACCGGCAGGGTCGGGCCGAAGGTCTCCTCGGCCACGCACGACATCGAATGGTCCACGTCCACCAGCACGGTCGGCTCGAAGAACGTGCCGACGCCGGTGCGCTTGCCGCCGGTGGTCACCCGCGCGCCCGCGGCCACCGCCTCCTCGACGTGACGCTGCACGATGCGCACCTGGTTCTCGTTGGCCAGCGCGCCCACATCGTTGTTCGACTCGCGTCCGTCGGCGCCCTGGCGCAGGGCCGCCACCGCCGCGGTCAGCTTCTCGACGAACTCGTCGTAGACCGGCGCCTCCACGTACACCCGCTCCACCGAGATGCACACCTGCCCGGCGTTGAACATGCCGCCGAAGGCGATGCCGTGCGCGGCCCGGTCGATATCGGCGTCGGCCAGCACGATCGCCGGGTCCTTGCCGCCCAGCTCCAGGCTGTAGGGGACCATCCGCTCGGCGCAGGTGGCCGCGATCTTGCGGCCGGTCGCGGTGGAACCGGTGAACTGGATGTAGTCGGCGTTGGCGACCACGGCGCCACCGGTGGCGCCGGCGCCGGTGACCACCTTGAACACCGGCGGCGCGCCGATCTCGGCCCAGCCGCGCGCCAGCTCCACCGCCGAGAGCGGGGTCACCTCGGATGGCTTGAGGATCACCGCGGCGCCGGCGGCCAGCGCGGGGAACACGTCGATCGCGGGCATGGCCAGCGGGAAGTTCCACGGCGTGATCACGCCGACCACCTGGTACGGCCGGTAGGCCACGGTCAGGCTCTTCACCCGGGCCAGCGGGCTGTGCGGGGAGGGGTGGTCGTCGGACAGGAACTTCGCGGCGCGCCGGGCGTAGTAGCCGAGCAGGTCGACGGCGAAGGCCGGGTCGATGAGCGCGTCCACGCGCGGTTTGGCCGTCTCCGACTGCAGGACCGCGGCCAGGTCCTCGGTGTTGTCGATGAGCCAGTCCTGCAGCTTCAGCAGCCACTGCTTGCGGCCCTCGGGGCCGATGGCCTCCCATTCGGGCTGGTAGAGGCGCAGTTCCCGGACCGCGGCGGCCACGTCGTCGGGCGAGGTATCCGGCACGGTGCCGCTGAGGGCCCCGGTCGCGGGATTGCGGACCTCGATCACCGAGGCGGTCTGCGAAATATCGGTCACCGTCGTGCTCCCCACTTCATTGTGTGAATCAGTTCACCTTCACCCAGCGTCGCACAGTTGACGCGACGACAACAGAGCTATCCGCCCCGGTGCCGGAGCACCGAGGTCCGGGGAGCCCGCGGCGGCTATCGAGCGGCCGTACCCTCGCCCGCTTCGGCTTCCCTGGCGGCGATCCGGCGCAGGGGTGGCTCGGTGGGCGGGGGGACACGCCGGTCGGGGAGTTCGGCGAGCAGGGTCGTGGTGGCCGCGGCGATGGCGGCGACGGCTTTGTCGACAGCGGGCTTGGTGGTGCTGCTCAGCCCGGAGATGCCGCCGACTTTGCGCACGTACTGCAAGGCGGCAGCGTAGATCTCCTGCTCGGTGGCGGCAGGCTCCAGACCACGCAAGACGGTGATGTTTCTACACATGTCAGAACCATAGACCTGTGGGGCATCTCACGTCAGGGCAAGAAAGCCGGGATCTGAAAATCTCGTGACGCACGGGCCTTCGCTGTCCGCCCGCGACGGCGGATACCGCACTAGACTCGGCCGCATGCCTGCTCGGGGAGTACCAGCGCTGACCACTTTTCCCTACCCGGAACTGGACGAACGCGAGGAAGACCACTGGTCCGGCGCCGGTGTCAGCGACGACGAACTGCGCGCCCTGTCGCTGGGCGCCTTCTACTCCACCCGCTGGGACGCCTTCCACGACGCGATGCTGCTGGGCCCCGAACGCGAGCATCCCCTCGGTGACCGCCGCGAACTGGCCATCGACACCCTCACCGGCGCCTGGGGCATCACCGACGGCACCGAGGCCCGCGCCTCGATGGAACAGCTGCTCGAGGGCATGCACGCCCCGCTCTACGCGCTGGTGCACCCCCTGGTGACGGCCTCGATCAACGCCAGCGAACGCGACCGCTTCGGCGAGCGCGCCGACCGTCACCGCGCCTTCCTGCGCCAGGTCGGCTCCTTCCGCGGCATGGACAACCCCGAAGCCCTGGTGCGCGACTACGACATCTGGGCCCAGGCCATCAAGATCGGTTTCACCGACCACCTCGCCCGGCCACTGCCCAACGACATCCACGCCTGGGACCTGGCCCGCGTGGTCGCGGTGGCCCGGATGGCGTTCACCGCCGGGTACATCGACGCCGACGTGGCCTGGGAGTACGCCATGCGCGCCCTGGCCCCGGCGCAGCGCCGCTACCGCAACTGGCGCCAGTTCGGCGACGCCTACCTCACCGGCTGGACCTACTGGCAGGCCACCGAGGACCTCGCCGAACTCAAGAACGGCGGCGTCGACCGGCGCATGGAGCTGCTGCGGCTGTGGACCCGCCCGACCAGCCCGTGGCGCCGGATCGAACTCAACGAGCCCGAACAGAAGGCCGAAGCCGAAGCGCCCGAACCGAACTGAGCCCTACAGGCTGCGCAGGATGCCGCGGCCGTAGCGCTGGAACTGGGTGTCGTCGACCATGCCGAGCGAGTGCCGTTCCACCAGCAGTTCCCACTCGGCGTAGAGCTGCGACACGCCCGGATCGGCGGGCCCCGCGGCACCGTCGGCGGCCTGCCTGCGCACGGCGAAGTTCACCGCGCAGGTGACGCGCTCGGTGTCGGCCCGGTCGACTCCGGCGAAGTGCAGCGTGCGGTTGCCGTCGTTGACATCCATGCCCGACCCGCCGTGCCTGGTGTCGATCTCACCGGGCGCGGTGCGCGCGCCCTCGACCGTGCGGGCACCGAGGATCGCGGGCACCGGCAGTTCGTTGGCATAGCGCTCGCCGCCGCCCACCGAGATGAACAACAGCCGGGTGGTGGTCGCCGCGAGCAGACCGGTGCCCGAACCCGCGGGCGGGGCCGCCGCCGCGATGGCCGTCTCCAGCACGTATTCGTCCGGGGTGACGTACCGGTTGAGCGCGGTGACCGCCGAACGGGCCTCCTTGCGCGGGGCCATCCGGCGCACCGCCCGCTCCACATCGGCGCGGGTCGGGCCGGACTTGCCCCACTCGGGCGCGGGCGGGGTGAGGTCGGGGGCGGCCACGTCGATGCGCTGGGTGGCCATGATCTGGTCGTTGATCCGGTCGACGATGCCCAGCGCGGCGGGCACGTCGTGCTCGGCGATCAGGACCGGCAGCGGGGTGCGGTCGGCGGGCACGCCGGTGAGGACCGGGGTGGGATAACGCAGGTAGATCTCGATGACCACCGCGTCGTCGGCACGGCGGTTGAGCCGCACTTTGAGCAGGTCGGCGATGGGAACGTCGAGAACCCGTTCGCCGTCGGTACCCGGTCGCAGGACGGTGAGCCGCCCTCGGCCGTGGCGCAGAATCGCTGTGGGTGTTCGTAGCTCGACGATGTCCGTACCCCCTGCGCTGTAGTTGTGTCGTCGCCCACGATAGGACGGGCATGACATGATTGTGGCCACTTGCCACAACCAGCCCCGGAGCGTTCGGGAACCTCTGGCGTTCTCCGGGCGTTGACCAGTGCAACTGCACCAGCAGCCGAACTGCGCGATGTATCGAACTAGACCGTACGCGGTAACGTGGCATGTCCGCATCCGAAACCCGCCGATCTCGACGCTTCGCTAGGCACACCCGGAGAAATAACCGGAAAGGACTGGGCCGTCCGGCCGACGCTCTATGAACCGCAAGACAGTGTTTCGCACTTTGGCGATCATCTCGGGCATCCTGCTCATGATCTGGCTGTTCAGCTTTCTCAGCGATGACACGCGCGGCTGGGAGAGTGTCGACACTTCCGTGGCGCTCAGCCAGCTGAACGACAAAGCCAACGTCAAGAACGTCCAGATCGATGACAAGGAGCAGCAGCTCCGCATCGAGCTGAACAACGGCAACGAGGCGACGAACAACAACACCAAGATCGTCGCCAAGTACCCGGGCGGCGGGGAGACCTCCGCGCAGATCTTCGACGCGGTGAAGGCCTCCGGCGCCGAGTACGACACGGTCGTCAAGCAGGAGAGCTGGCTGTCGCAGCTGCTGCTGTTCATCGTCCCGATGGTGCTGCTGGTCGGCCTGTTCCTGTTCGTGATGTCGCGCATGCAGGGCGGCGGTCGCGGCGGGATGATGGGCTTCGGCAAGTCCAAGGCCAAGATGCTGTCCAAGGACATGCCCAAGACCACCTTCGCCGATGTGGCCGGTGCCGACGAGGCGGTCGAGGAGCTCTACGAGATCAAGGACTTCCTCCAGAACCCCTCGCGCTACCAGGCCCTCGGCGCCAAGATCCCCAAGGGCGTGCTGCTCTACGGCCCGCCCGGCACCGGTAAGACGCTGCTGGCCCGCGCGGTCGCCGGTGAGGCCGGGGTGCCGTTCTTCACCATCTCCGGTTCGGACTTCGTCGAGATGTTCGTCGGTGTCGGCGCCTCGCGCGTGCGCGACCTGTTCGAGCAGGCCAAGCAGAACAGTCCCTGCATCATCTTCGTCGACGAGATCGACGCCGTCGGCCGCCAGCGTGGCGCCGGTCTCGGCGGCGGTCACGACGAGCGCGAGCAGACGCTCAACCAGCTGCTCGTCGAGATGGACGGCTTCGGCGACCGCACCAACATCATCCTGATCGCGGCCACCAACCGGCCCGACATCCTGGACCCGGCGCTGCTGCGGCCCGGCCGGTTCGACCGGCAGATCCCGGTCGGCAACCCCGACCTGGCCGGTCGCCGCGCCATCCTGCGGGTGCACTCGCAGGGCAAGCCGATCTCGCCCGACGCCGATCTCGAGGGTCTGGCCAAGCGGACCGTCGGCATGTCCGGCGCCGATCTGGCCAATGTGATCAACGAGGCCGCGCTGCTCACCGCGCGCGAGAACGGTCAGCTGATCACCGGCGAATCGCTGGAGGAGTCGGTCGACCGCGTCATCGGCGGCCCGCGCCGCAAGAGCCGCATCATCAGCGAGCACGAGAAGAAGATCACCGCCTACCACGAGGGCGGCCACACCCTGGCGGCCTGGGCGATGCCCGATATCGAGCCCGTCTACAAGGTCACCATCCTGGCCCGCGGCCGCACCGGCGGTCACGCCATGACCGTGCCCGAGGACGACAAGGGCCTGATGACCCGCTCGGAGATGATCTCCCGGCTGGTGTTCGCCATGGGTGGCCGCGCGGCCGAGGAACTGGTGTTCCACGAGCCGACCACCGGCGCGTCCTCCGATATCGACCAGGCCACCAAGATCGCCCGCGGCATGGTCACCGAGTACGGCATGAGCGCGCGTCTTGGCGCGGTGCGCTACGGCCAGGAGCAGGGCGACCCGTTCCTCGGCCGCTCGATGGGCACCCAGGCCGACTACTCGCACGAGGTGGCCCGCGAGATCGACGAGGAGGTGCGCAACCTCATCGAGGCCGCGCACACCGAGGCCTGGTCGATCCTGAGCGAGTACCGCGAGCAGCTCGACGCCCTGGCCACGGCCCTGCTCGAGCGCGAGACCCTGCACCGCAAGGACCTGGAGACCATCCTGGCCGGTGTCGTGAAGCGGCCGCGGATCACCGCGTTCAACGACTTCGGTGACCGGCTGCCCTCGGACAAGCCGCCGGTGAAGACCCCGGGCGAGCTGGCCGCCGAGCGCGGCGAGCCGTGGCCGCCGGTGCAGCCCGCGCCGGTGCCCGCCGGTGCGCCGCTCGAACCGGCCAACGGTCATCCGGCGCCGCCGCAGTACCAGCCCGCACCGCCCGCGTCGGGCTACCCGCTGCCCAGCGCGCCGACCCAGGCGTTCCCGCGCCAGTCCGGCACGCACGGTTCGCGACCCGACTACGGCGCCCCGGCCGGTTGGTCGGCGCCGGGCTGGCCGCCGCGTGAGGAGCCCCAGCAGCAGCAACCCCCGCAGCCGCAGGCCCCGCCGCAGAACCAGGGCAGTGCCTGGGCCCCGCCCGAGCAGCCCCGCCACCAGGCCGGCTGGGGCGAGCAGCCCGCGCCCGGTACCGAGCCGGAGAACAACGACTGGGAAGGGCCGAACGGCCGCCGCTGACCGGTGGCCAACTACGCTCGATCGTCGGATGCCGGACGAAGTGGCGGCGTCGACATGTGGAGGTGCGGAGAAGTTGTCTAGTAACGGGTCGAGCGCCGATTCCGCTGGCGAGCTCGGCGCGACGAGCCCGTCGCAGCTGACGGCACTGGCGACCGGCCGTGCGTTCGACCAGGAACGAGCCGAGGCGGCGGTGCGGGAACTGCTGTTCGCCGTCGGCGAGAACCCCGACCGTCCCGGCCTGCTCGACACCCCGGCGCGGGTGGCCCGCGCCTACCGGGAGATGTTCGCCGGGCTCTACACCGAGCCCGACGAGGTGCTCTCCACCACCTTCGACGAAGGTCACCAGGAACTGGTGCTGGTGCGTGACATCCCGATGTACTCGACCTGTGAGCACCACCTGGTGTCCTTCCACGGTGTCGCGCACGTGGGGTACATCCCAGGCACGCACGGCCGGGTCACCGGCCTGTCCAAGCTGGCCCGCGTCGTCGACCTCTACGCCAAGCGCCCGCAGGTGCAGGAGCGCCTGACCAGCCAGATCGCCGACGCGGTGATGCGCAAGCTGGAGCCGCGCGGGGCGATCGTGGTGGTCGAGGCCGAGCATCTGTGCATGGCGATGCGCGGTATCCGCAAGCCCGGCGCGAGCACCACCACCTCGGCGGTGCGCGGCCTGTTGCAGACCAATGCCGCCTCGCGTGCCGAGGCGCTGGACCTGATCCTGCGCAAATGAGCGATTCCGGCGTGCTCGCGCGCGGTGGCCGCTCCTGTGTGGTCATGGGCGTGGTCAACGTGACCGGGGATTCCTTCTCCGACGGCGGCCGGTATCTGGACCCGGACCTGGCGATCGCGCACGGTATCGAGCTGTACGAGGCGGGCGCCGACATCGTCGATGTGGGTGGTGAGTCCACCCGGCCCGGCGCCGATCGGGTAGATCCGGCCACCGAGGCGGCCCGGGTCGCGCCGGTGATCAGCGGGCTGGTCGCCGCCGGCGTGCCGACCAGCGTCGACACCATGCGCGCCGAGGTCGCCGAGGCCGCCCTGGAGGCGGGCGTGGCGGTGATCAACGACGTCTCCGGCGGGCGGGCCGACCCGGACATGGTGAAGGTCGTCGCCACCGCCGGGGTGCCGTGGATCCTCATGCACTGGCGCGCGGGCGCCGACTACCGGCACACCGGCCCCGCCGACCACTACGACGACGTGGTCGCCGAGGTGCGCGCCGAACTGGCCGCCCAGGTCGAGCTGGCCGTGGCCGCGGGCGTGGCCGCCGACAAGCTGATCCTCGATCCCGGCCTCGGCTTCGCCAAGAACGCCGAGCACAACTGGGAACTGCTGGCCGCGCTGCCGGAATTCGTCGCCGACGGCCTGCCGATCCTGATCGGCGCCTCCCGCAAACGCTTCCTCGGCGCCCTGCTGGCCGACGCGTCCGGGCCGCGCCCGCCCGCGGGCCGCGAGACCGCCACCGCCGCGGTCTCGGCCATCGCCGCCACCCAGGGCGCGTGGGGCGTGCGCGTGCACGACGTGCGCGCCTCACTGGACGCCATCGCCGTCGTCGACACGTGGCGTCGCGCCACCGCAGCCCGAGGAGCCACCCGATGAACTCACCGCTGCTGCCCCCGCCCGCCGGTCGCGCCGCGACCTCGCGCATCGAACTGCGCGGACTGCGGGTGTTCGGCAGGCACGGCGTGTTCGATTTCGAGCGCCGCGACGGGCAGGAGTTCGTCGTCGACCTGACCGTGTGGGTCGATTTCGCCTCCGCCGCCGCCTCCGACGACCTGGCCGACACCGTCGACTACGGCGCCCTGGCCGAACGCGCGGTCCGCATCGTCGCCGGGGAACCGCGCGATCTGATCGAGACGGTGGTCTCCGAGATCGCCGACGACGTGATGACCGACCCGCGCATCGAGGCCGTGGAGGCCGTCGTGCACAAGCCCTCCGCGCCCATCCCGCACACCTTCGCCGATGTCCGCGTGGTCGCCACCCGCTACCGCACCCACGCCCCGGACCAGCGCCGATGACTCGCGCGGTGCTGTCGATCGGCGCGAATCTGGGCGATCGCCTCGCGCGTCTGCGCAGCGTGACCGACGCGCTGGGGGAGCGGCTCGTCGCGGTCTCGCCGGTGTACCGCACCGCGCCGTGGGGCGGGGTCGACCAGGACGACTACCTCAACGCGGTACTCGTGGCCGAGGACCCGGCCTTCGACGACTACGCCTGGCTGCGCTTCGGCCAGGACCTCGAACAGGCCGCGGGCCGCGTACGCGAGGTGCGCTGGGGCGCGCGCACGCTCGATGTCGACGTGATCACCTGCGCCGATGCCACCGGCGCCCCGATCGTGCGCGACACCGATCCCGCGCTGATCCTGCCGCACCCGCAGGCGCGGCACCGCGCCTTCGTGCTCGTCCCGTGGCTGGCCGCGCAGCCCGGCGCCACGCTGCCGGTGGCGGGCACCGAGACACCGATCGCCGAGCTGCTCGCCGCGCTCGATCCGGCCGAGCGGGCCGGGGTGCATCGCACCGAGCTCACGCTGACCGACGAGAGCATCCACCCGTGCTGAAACCCACCCGGCTGCTCGACCTCGCGCTGAACGTGGTGCTGGCCGCCGCGGTGGCCTGGATCGGCACCAGGGTCGCCTACTCGGCCTTCCCGCCGATCTCGGTGGCGGCGGGCGCCTCGCTGCTGCCGGTCGCCGCGATCGAGGCCGCGCTGGGGTTCGTCATCAAGGGCAAGATCGCCGAGGAGAAGGTGGGCGACGGCCCCGGCGAACTGCACCCGATCAATGTGGCGCGCCTGGCCGCGCTGGCGAAGGCATCGCTGCAGGTGGGTTCGCTGGCGGCGGGTGTGTGGCTCGGTTTCCTGCTGTGGGTATTCCCACAGCGCGACACGGTGACCGCCGCCGCGGCCGACATCCCCGGTGCCTTCGTCGGCCTGGTGGCCGGTTCTGCCCTGGTTGCTGCGGCATTCTGGCTGGAGTACTGCTGCCGCGCACCGGAGGATCCACCGGACGAACCGGCTACCACCTAGCAATTTCCGAACGGAACCACCGGCCACAACGGTGCGCCGACCAGCGATTCCCGGCTACCCTGGCCACCATGGTTTCACCCTCCCGTAGCACCACGCCCCGTCGACGGCGGGACGACGCGGGAAAGCTCTTCATCGGCGCCCTCATCCTGCTCGGCCTGACCGCCAGCGTTTTCCTGATCTTCAGCGAGAACGTGCAATACATCCGGATCGGCCTGGTAGCGGCCCTGTGGGCGGCGGTGATCGGCGCGCTCGCGGCCACCCGCTACCGCAAGGACGCGGCCGTCGACAAGGCCAAGGCGCGTGATCTGCAGACCGTCTACGAGTTGCAGCTCGAACGCGAGATCAACGCGCGCCGCGAGTACGAGATGGGGGTCGAGCAGCGGGTGCGCGCCGAGGTGGGCGCCGACGCCACCGAGATCGCCGCGCTGCGCGCCGAGCTCACGCTGCTGCGCCAGAACCTGCAGGTTCTCTTCGACGGCGCCCTGCCCGCCGAGCAGGTCGCCCTGCAAGCCGACGCCGTGCGCATCGATGCCCTGCCCGCGGGCAGTTTCGACGCCTTCGACGACATCGAGCCGGATTTCGAGGATAGCCCGGTGGATGCCAACGCCGCCTGGTTCGGCCCGTGGCAGCAACCGCCCAGCGCACTGAAGCCGGTCTTCATGCAGCCTGTGGCGGCCAATTTCGCCGACCCGTACGACGATCCGGTCACCGCCGAGACCTCGGCCGTCTCGCTGGAGGACTACGCCGAGGCCCAGCAGTCCGCCGCCACCGAATCGCCCTTCGTCGCGCCCGCCCCCGCGACCGATTCGGCGTTCGTCGCGCCAGAGTCGGCTCCGGGCAAGACACCCCCGCCGCGCCTGTCGGCCCCGCACACCCGGCAGATCAACACCGACGGCCTCGACGACACCCCGGCGCCGACCGCATCGGACTCCGAGCCCGAACCCCCGGCATCCCAGGCCGAGCAGCCCATCGGCGCCCAGCCCGCCTCCCCGACCGTCGGTACCAGCTCCCGTCGTCGCCGCCGCGCCGAATCCGAGGGCTCCACGCGCCTGTCGGTCGCCGACATCATGGCCAACCTCGAATCCGAGTCCTCCCGCTCCTGAACCCCGAGAGATAGATCACGGGGACGGCCCGTGGCGGTAGAGACCGGCCGCCCTCTATTCTCGATGCGTAACGTCCGGTACCCGCCCCGCGGGACTGGAACGCGATCGAGAGGACAATGTTGACCTCGAGAAGTGTCAATTCCGATGGCGCGAACGTGGGTCTCGACCCTGCGCCCGCACGGCTGACGGTGGGAATCGTCTCGGCGGGACGCGTGGGTTCGGCCCTGGGTGTCGCGCTCGAGCGAGCCGGCCATGTGGTCTTCGGTGTCGCCGCGATCTCCGATGCCTCCGTGCACCGGGCGCGCACGCGGCTGCCCGAATCACCCGTGCTGCCGGTGGAGGAGATCGCCCGCCGCAGCGAGTTGCTGCTGCTCGCGGTCCCCGACGCCGAACTGGCCGGGCTGGTCCGCGGCCTGGCGGGTGCCGGTGTGGTACGGCCGGGCACCATCGTGGCGCACACCTCCGGCGCCAACGGCATCGCCGTGCTGCAGCCGCTCACCGACCAGGGCGCCCTCGGCCTGGCCATCCATCCCGCGATGACCTTCACCGGCCACGACGAGGACATCGACCGCCTGGCCAACGCCTGCTTCGGTGTCACCGCCGCCGACGAGATCGGCTACGCCATCGCCCAGGCGCTGGTGATCGAGATGGGAGGCGAGCCGGTGCGCGTCGCCGAGGAGCAGCGCACGCTGTATCACGCGGCCCTCGCGCACGGCGCCAATCACCTGGTGACGGTCATCGTCGACGCCGTCGCCGCGCTGCGCGAGGCGCTGGCGGGCCCGGGACTGCTGGGTCAGCCGGTGGTCGACGATCAGCCCGGCGGCCTGTCCGAACGGCTGCTCGCCCCGCTCGTCTCGGCCGCGCTGGACAACGCGCTGCGCCGGGGCCCCGCCGCGCTGACCGGTCCGGTCGCGCGCGGCGATGTCGACGCGGTGGCCGCGCATCTGCGTGCCTTCGAGTCGGTGGACCCGCGCCTGGCGGAGGCCTACCGGGCCCTGTCACTGCGCACCGCCGAGCTCGCCGAGACCAATCCTGCCCTGCTGGACCTGCTTGCCGAGAAAGGCCACTGATGGAACCCCGAGAAGTGCATCACCACCAGGGCGGGGCCCGGGCCACCGGCGCGTACAAGCCCGGCGCGCTGACCGTGCACCACAGCCCCGAGGTCGTCGCCACCGTGACCAAGGCGCTGCGTGGGGCGGGCCGCACCATCGGTTTCGTGCCGACCATGGGCGCCCTGCACGAGGGTCACCTGCAGCTGGTGCGCCAGGCCAGGCTGGCCAACCAGGTGGTGATCGTGTCGATCTTCGTCAACCCGCTGCAGTTCGGCGCGGGCGAGGACCTCGACGCCTACCCCCGCACGCTGGACTCCGATCTGGAGCTGCTGCGCAACGAGGGCGTCGACCTGGTGTTCGCCCCCTCGGCCCATGACATGTACCCCGACGGTCCCCGCACCACCGTGCAGCCGGGCCCGCTGGGCGCCGAGCTCGAGGGCGGCAGCAGGCCGACGCACTTCGCGGGCATGCTCACCGTGGTCGCCAAGCTGCTCAACATCGCCCACGCCTCGGAGGCGTACTTCGGCGAGAAGGACTACCAGCAGCTCACGCTCATCCGCCAGATGGTGCGCGACCTGAACCTCGAGGCCAAGATCGTCGCCTACCCGACGGTCCGCGAGGCCGACGGCCTGGCGCTGTCCTCACGCAACCGCTACCTCAGCGCCGAACAGCGCGACACCGCGCTGGCTCTGTCGGCCGCCCTGGCCGCGGGCAGGCACGCCGCGGGTCTGGGTGGCGAGGCCGTGCTGGCCGCCGCGCGCGGCGTGCTCGACGCGGTCGACGGCCTCGACCTGGACTACCTCGAACTGCGCGACGCCAATCTCGGCCCAGCGCCCACCGCGGGCAATGCCCGCCTCCTCGTCGCGGCCAAGGTCGGCGACACCCGTCTGATCGACAACGCCCCGATCGTCCTCGGCGCCCAGATCGACGGACACCCCGACGCGAACTCCCTGCCTGCCGCGCAGGCGCTCTGAGAAAGGCGACGACGATGTTGCGCACCATGATGAAGTCCAAGATCCACCGCGCCACGGTGACCCACGCCGACCTGCACTACGTCGGCTCGGTGACCGTCGACCAGGACCTGCTCGACGCCGCCGACCTGCTCGAGGGCGAACAGGTCTGCATCGTCGACATCGACAACGGCGCCCGCCTGGAGACCTATGTGATCGCCGGTGAGCGCGGTTCGGGCGTGATCGGCATCAACGGCGCCGCCGCCCATCTCGTGCACCCCGGCGACCTGGTCATCCTCATCGCCTACGGCCAGATGGACGAGGCCGAGCTGCGCGCCTACGACCCCAAGGTGGTCTTCGTCGACGAGCGCAACCGCCCGGTCGAACTCGGTTCCGACCCGGCCCACGCCCCCGAGGGCTCCGGGCTCACCTCTCCGCGCTCGCTCTCGTTCGCCTGAGCGCGGACGGGGGTCGCGAGATGCTGCTGACGATCGACGTCCGCAACACCGGGATCGAACTGGGCCTGATCTCCGGCTCCGGGGACCACGCGAAGCTGGTGCGGCACTGGCGCATCCACACCAACCCGCTGCTCACCGCCGACGAGTTCGCCATGCAGGTGCGCGGCCTGGTCGGGGACGAGCTGGACCAGGTCATCGGCGTCTCGGCGCTGTCGACCGTGCCGCCGGTGCTGCGCGAGCTGCGCACCATGCTCGCCCGCTACTGGGCGCACGTGCCACACGTGCTGGTGGAACCCGGTGTGCGCACCGGCATCCCGCTGCTGGTGGACAACCCCAAGGAGGTCGGCGCCGACCGCATCGTCAACTGCCTGGCCGCCTACCGCCGGTTCGGTGGTCCGGCGATCGTGGTCGATTTCGGCACCGCCATCTGCGTGGACCTGGTCTCGGCCAAGGGCGAGTTCCTCGGCGGGGTGATCGCGCCGGGCGTGGAGATCGCCACCGAGGCCCTGGTCGAGCGCAGCGCGCTGCGCCGGGTGGAACTCACCCGCCCCCGCTCGGTGCTGGGCAAGAACAGCATGGAGTGCATGCAGTCGGGCGCGGTGTTCGGTTTCGCGGGCCTGGTCGACGGCCTGATCGACCGCATCCGCGACGAATTCGACGCCTTCGCGGGCAGCGATGTCACCGTCGTCGGCACCGGCGCGGGCGCCCCGCTCATCATCCCGGAATCCGAGACGATCGACGCCCACGAGCCGCACCTGACGCTGACCGGCCTGCGGCACGTCTACGAACGCAACAAGAAGTGAGACGCAGGTCATGATCGACTCCGCTGATCATGACCTGCTAAACTCACGCTTGTGTATTTCCGTGTGAGCACCCAGGAGTGTTGTCGAGGCTGACCTGCCTCGACCGTTCGAGGCTGACGTTTTCCCCTCGACCGATCCACACCTTCTGGAGATGCGCTCATGCGTTCCTCTGTTCTTTCCCTTTCCTCTGCGCGCGACAGCTACTCCGCGACGCCCCCGCTGGACCGCGCGATCGCTTCGGCCCTGCCGACCCGCCTGCGCCCCGCGGACCTGCTGCGCCTGACCGACGAGGGCGCCGAAGACGTCCTGGCGGGCCGCTACGACCACCTGTTACCCGCCGACGGCATCTGGCCCACCGAGCAGCGCTGGGCCACCCGCCTGCTGCACGACGACGAGGTCGACGTCTGGCTGATCAGCTGGACCCCTGGTAAGTCCACCGACCTGCACGATCACGCCGGTTCGCTCGGCGCGCTCACCGTCCTCAGCGGCGCGCTCTCGGAATTCCGCTGGAACGGTTCGGAACTGCGCAGGCGCACCCTCGCCGCCGGCGATCAGGCTTCTTTCCCGATCGGCTGGGTGCACGACGTGGTGCGCGCCCCCGCCGCGGCCGAATCCGTCGGCCCGCTCGACCCCACGCTCAGCGTGCACGCCTATTCCCCGCCCCTGTCGGCGATGTCGTATTACGAGGTGACCGGGCACGGCACCCTGCGGCGCACCAAAACCGTCCTCACCGACCAGCCCGAAGGTGACCTGTGATGAGTCGTTTGACGATTGATCAGATGCTCGAGAACGCCCGCGCGGATCTACAACGGCTCTATGTCTACGACGTGCCCGCCGCATTGGCCAGGGGCGCGATTCTGGTCGACATCCGCCCCGCCGCCCAGCGGGTCCGCGAAGGCGCGCTGCCGGGCGCGCTGGTGATCGAACGCAATGTCCTGGAATGGCGCCTGGACCCCACCTCCTCGGCCCGCTTGTCGCTGGCGGTGGATCACGACGTGGAATGGATCATCTTCTGCTCGGAGGGCTACACCTCGAGTTTGGCCGCGTCCTCGCTGCAGCAGTTGGGTCTGCACCGCGCCACCGATCTCATCGGCGGCTACCAGGCATTGAAGTCGGCCGGAATGTTGACCGTCGGCATCGGCGTCCCGCACTTCGCCCGCGAACTGGACGCACTGGCCTCGCTGTAGTCCTCTCGTTCGATCACCCCGCTCTCCGCGCACCGTCGTGGACGGCGGGGTGAGTTGTGTTGTCCGCGTGCTGTTTCAGGCCCCGTCCGCGCGGTGTTGTGTTTCGGTTGTGTGACGTGGGTTGCATCCGGCCGGGGAATGGGCGGGCCGATGCGTGGTGACCGGGGAGTTTGTGCGGGGAGCGCGCAAATCCATTTTCGGCGCAGGCTACTGTTATCGGATGTGAGTACCCCTAACCCCGCCGAGACCGGCCGCGCCGTCAGTTCCGCCGTGGACAGTGATGTCCCCGAGCAGATGCGGATTCGCCGGGAGAAGCGGGAACGGCTGCTAGCCGAGGGGGGTGAGGCCTATCCGGTGGTGGTGCCGCGCACGCACACCCTGGCCGAAATTCGGGCCGCCTACCCCGATCTCGAGCCCGACACCCAGACCGGTCTGCAGGTCGGTGTCGCGGGCCGGGTCATTTTCGTGCGCAATACCGGCAAGCTGTGCTTCGCCACGCTGCAGGAGGGCGACGGCACCAAGCTGCAGGCGATGATCAGCCTCAACGGTGTGGGGGCCGAGTCGCTGGCTGCCTGGAAGTCCGATGTGGATCTCGGCGACTTCGTCTTCGTGCAGGGTGAGGTCATCTCCTCGCGCACCGGGGAATTGAGCGTGATGGCGCAGTCCTGGTCGATGGCGGCCAAGTCGCTGCGCCCGCTGCCGGTGGCTCACAAGGAGATGAACGAGGAGTCGCGGGTCCGGCAGCGCTATGTCGACCTGATCGTGCGCCCGGAGGCCAGGGAGATGGCCCGCACCCGCGTGAACGTGGTCCGCGCGTTGCGCGCCGCGCTCGAGCGCCGCGGTTTCCTCGAGGTCGAGACCCCGATGCTGCAGACCATCCACGGTGGCGCCGCCGCGCGCCCGTTCGTCACCCACTCCAATGCCCTGGACATGGACCTTTTCCTGCGTATCGCGCCGGAACTGTTCCTCAAGCGCTGCGTGGTCGGCGGCCTGGAGAAGGTCTTCGAGATCAACCGGAACTTCCGCAACGAAGGCGCCGACTCGACGCATTCGCCCGAGTTCGCGATGCTGGAAACCTACGAGGCGTACGGCACCTACGACACCTCCGCGACGATGATCCGGGAATTGATCCAGGAAGTCGCGCAGGAGGCTTTCGGGACCCTGCTGGTGACCCTCGCGGACGGTACGGAATACGATCTCGGTGGCGAGTGGACGACGGTCGAGATGTATCCCTCGCTGTCGGAGTCGATCGGTGTGGAGGTCACTCCGGAAACCACTGTCGAAGAATTGCTCGCGCTCGCCGATCGGGTAGGTCTGGAAATTCCGACGGGCAAGGGCTACGGTCACGGCAAACTGGTCGAAGAACTGTGGGAACATGCCTATGGTGACAAGCTCTACGCGCCGACTTTCGTCCGTGACTTCCCGGTCGAGACATCACCGCTGACGCGTCAGCATCGCACCGAGTCCGGTGTTACGGAGAAGTGGGATCTGTATGTCCGCGGCTTCGAGTTGGCCACCGGCTATTCGGAGTTGGTCGACCCCGTGATCCAGCGGGAACGCTTCGTCGACCAGGCGAGGCTCGCCGCGGCTGGCGACGACGAGGCGATGGTGCTCGACGAAGACTTCCTCGCCGCGATGGAACACGGCATGCCGCCGACCACCGGAACCGGTATGGGAATCGATCGCTTGTTGATGGCACTCACCGGTTTGGGAATCCGGGAAACGATCCTGTTCCCGATTGTGCGTCCGACTAGTCGCTGACCAGTCAATTTGCGGGGCGAAGGTCTCGTGTTGGAAATTTCGCATTTCGGGGTATTCTTGCCTCGGGTATTCGGCCTGGAGGCAGGCTTGACGATTTCGAGAGGACGTTCATCTCATGGCAAAGAAGGTCACCGTTAGCCTGATCGACGATGTCGACGGTGAGTCCATCGCGGACGAGACCATCGAGTTCGCTATCGATGGGGTGTCGTACGAGATCGATCTGTCGGAGGCAAATGCGGCGCGTCTGCGTGAGGGCCTGGACGAGTGGGTCGCCAACGCCCGCCGCGTGAGTGGCCGTCGCCGGGTGAAGGCCGCCGGTGCGCCCGCGCCGCAGGGCAAGAGCCGCGTTTCCATGGACCGCGAGCAGAGCGCCGCCATTCGCGAATGGGCCCGCCGCAAGGGCCACAAGGTCTCGGCCCGCGGCCGCATCTCCGCCGACATCACCGAGGCCTACAACAAAGAGGTCGGCAAGAACTAGCAGGCCGGCGCTCGTCGCGCCACCCGTCTCCGCGCCCGAGGGGCCGATTCCACCGCAGGTCGACTGCCCGGAATCGGCCCCTCAGGCGTATCGGAAGACCCTGGTGGACAGCGTGATCCGGTGCGGGGGACCCGGGAGATAGAATGGGTGGGCTGAAGGGGGACTCCGAGGTAGGTAAGGTATCGAGACACAGTGACCGAAGCAGCCAGTTCGTTCCTGCGGTATACCGACAATACGGGTCGGCAGCACGAACTGCCGCTCGTCCCGGCCCAGCAGCGCTTCACCATCGGTCGCAATGTCCAGGCCGATCTCGTGCTCGGCTGGGATGCCGAGGTCTCACGCCTGCACGCCGCCATCGAGCACCTGGGCACCCACTGGACCATCATCGACGACGGCCTCTCGCGCAACGGCACCTTCGTCAACGGTGAACGGCTGATCGGCCGGCGCCGCCTGAGCCCCGGCGACCGCATCCGCGTCGGCACCACCCTGGTGCATTTCTTCGATTTCGGCGGCGTGGTCGACGACGCCACCCATGCCGCCGCCGCGGCCATTCCCACGATGCGCTCGCTCACCGATACCCAGCGCGCGGTCCTGGTCGCCCTGTGCCGCCCGTACAAGCACGGCACCGGTTTCGCCACCCCGGCCTCCAACCAGCAGATCGCCGAGGAATTGTTCCTCTCGATCGACGCGATCAAGACCCACCTGCGCGCTCTTTTCGCGAAGTTCGGGGTGGAGAATCTGCCGCAGAACCAGAAACGCACCCGCCTGGCCGCCCTGGCCATGCAGAGCGGAATGATCTCCGATCACGATCTGTGAGCCCGCGACGCTCGCGTAGGTGGGTGAGCGCCTGAACGATGTCGGCCACGGCCGATCCACGGTTGACTGATACCAACGCCGGAGCCGGGAACCACCGCTCCGTGATCGGTAGTCAGGAGCCCACCATGTACGCAATCCGGTTGTCCGCCATCGTTTTCGCACTGCTCAGCACCGGGCTGATCGCGGGGGTCTTCTACGCCTACGCCATCTCGGTGATGCCCGCGCTGGCCCGCACCGACGCCCGGACGCTGATCGATGTCATGCAGAAGATCAATGTGGTGATCATCAACCCCTGGTTCATGTTCGGGTTCCTCGGCACGGTCGGCTTCACCGCGCTGGCCGCCGCGCTGAGCCTCGGCCGCGAGCATCGCACCACCCTGATCTGGATCGGGATCGCCCTGGCGCTCAACGTGATCGCCTTCGCCGTCACCGCCGGGCTGAACGTCCCGCTCAACGACGCGCTGGCCGCGGCGGGCGACCCGGCGTCCATCGGTGACCTCGCCGCGGTGCGCGCGGACTTCGAGGCGAGCTGGGTGCGCTGGAACATCGTGCGCGCGGTGCTGCACACGGCGGCCTTCCTGGTGCTGTGTGGCGCGCTGTTCGCGGCGGGTGTGCAGCAGGGCCGGTCCGAGGCGGCCCCGGTGGTGTCCCAGACACAAGCGCTGGTTACCGGCCGGTAGCGCCACGAGATTACTGGAACGTGTTCCATGATGATGCAACACGTTCTAGTGATGGGGGTCGCCGATGCGACGCAGGACACGATCGTTGCTGGTCATCGCCGCTGCCGCGGTGCTGGGCTGGGTGGGTGGCGCCGGCCAGGCCGCCGCCGACTACCCGGTGGACTACAACTTCTTCGGCGGCATCGTCCCGGAGCTGACCAACCCGGGCGGCTCCCTGCCCGGCTCCAACGACTTCGGTTGCGTGCCCTCGGCCGAGCATCCGAACCCGGTGGTCCTGCTGCACGGCACCGGCGGCGCCGCCCAGACCAACTGGGGCGTCTACGCGCCGCTGCTGGCCAACGAGGGCTACTGCGTCTTCTCGCTCACCTACGGCGCCTACCCGCTGCCTTGGCCGATCTCGGCGATCGGCGGGATGCGCCCGATCGAGCAGAGCGCGGCCGAGGTCGCCGCCTTCGTCGCCAGGGTGCTCGCGAGCACGGGCGCCGAGCAGGTCGACTTCGTGGCCCATTCCCAGGGCAACATCGTGGGCAACTACTACATCAAGCGCCTCGGCGGCGGCGCGCACGTCGACAAGTTCGCCGCCATCGCCCCGCCCTGGCTGGGCACCAACGCGGCGGGCGCGGGCGACATCGCCGCCTTCAGCCGCGCGCTGGGCGCCGGTCCGGCCTTCGACGCCGTGGCCGGTTCGCTGTGCCAGGCGTGCGGGCAGATGCTCACCGGTTCGCCGTTCATGACCGCCCTCAACGCCGACGGTGTCTACGATCCGCGGGTCACCTACACCAATGTGGTCACCGTGCTCGACGAACTGGTCGTCCCGCACACCTCCGGCCTGGTTCCCGGCCCGAACGCCACCTCGCACGTGGTCCAGGACGGCTGCGCCCAGGACTGGTCGGAGCACATGGCCATCGCGGGCAGCCCCCGAGCGGCGGGTTTCGTCCTCAACGCCCTCGACCCGGCCCGGCAGGCGCCGGTCCCGTGCGAGTTCGTGCCGCCGTTCACCGGCTGAGCCCGACACCGCGCCGTCATATTTCGCTGTAGGCAAAACTCCACGGGAAACGAATGCCGCGACGTGCGCGTTATGAGTGAATGACCATGTTGCCGCCGGTCATCAATAGGATGGACCGGCGGCGGCGGAATGCCCTGCCAACTAGAGTGGATGGCGGGGGCCGCAACCCCCGGGCTTCATGGCAGGCTGACGGCGACAGTTGTCGGTCGGCGTCAGTTGCCAGAATGTCGGAGCAGGAGAGTGAGGGAGCGATGTTCGAGAGGTTCACCGACCGCGCGAGGCGTGTCGTTGTCCTGGCCCAAGAAGAGGCCCGGATGCTCAACCACAACTACATCGGCACCGAGCACATCCTGCTTGGGTTGATCCACGAGGGCGAGGGCGTGGCGGCGAAGTCGCTGGAGTCCCTTGGCATTTCGCTGGAGGGTGTGCGCAGCCAGGTCGAGGAGATCATCGGGCAGGGCCAGCAGGCTCCCTCCGGTCACATCCCCTTCACCCCGCGTGCGAAGAAGGTGCTGGAGCTGAGCCTGCGCGAGGCGCTGCAGCTCGGCCACAACTACATCGGTACCGAGCACATCCTGCTCGGTCTCATCCGCGAGGGTGAGGGCGTCGCGGCCCAGGTGCTGGTCAAGCTCGGCGCCGACCTGAACCGGGTCCGTCAGCAGGTCATCCAGCTGCTGTCCGGGTACCAGGGCAAGGAGCCCGTCGAGGGTTCCGGCTCGCGCGGTGAGGCGGGCACTCCGTCCACTTCGCTGGTGCTCGACCAGTTCGGCCGCAACCTCACCCAGGCCGCCCTCGAGGGCAAGCTCGACCCGGTCATCGGCCGCTCGAAGGAAATCGAGCGCGTCATGCAGGTGCTGAGCCGCCGCACCAAGAACAACCCGGTGCTGATCGGTGAGCCCGGTGTCGGTAAGACCGCGGTCGTCGAGGGCCTGGCGCAGGCCATCGTCAACGGCGAGGTCCCCGAGACCCTCAAGGACAAGCAGCTCTACACCCTCGACCTGGGTTCCCTGGTCGCGGGCAGCCGCTACCGCGGTGACTTCGAAGAGCGCCTGAAGAAGGTGCTCAAGGAGATCAACACCCGCGGCGACATCATCCTGTTCATCGACGAGCTGCACACGCTCGTCGGCGCGGGTGCCGCCGAGGGTGCCATCGACGCGGCCTCGATCCTGAAGCCGAAGCTGGCCCGTGGCGAGCTGCAGACCATCGGCGCGACCACCCTCGACGAGTACCGCAAGTACATCG